>CALWIE010000077.1 GCA_944380625.1 uncultured Clostridia bacterium | reverse complement strand
CAGCACCGGTCTCCGTTGCCACTCCGGTCGGTGCTGAACGTCTGCCACTGGCAGACAGCACCCGAGCCGGCAGGCGAGACCTACGCGACTCGTCCTGCGCGGCCACGCGCCTGCGGCAAGGGCGGGGTCGTCCTACGCAAGCTTGCGGCGAGTAGGCGGCTGCTGTTTTACAGGAAGGAAAAAATCGCGCCGCAAAGCTATCCAGTCACACAGGCGAGCGCAACGAAGTGAGCGACAACGCGTCATGCCAGGGGCGCAGCCCCCGCGGCCACGCGCCCCTGGGCTTTACGTGGGGGGGCGTTTGTGGTATAATAAAAAAATCTGGGCACAGGGAGGCGAAGGGCTTGCGGATTTTGGGCATTGACCCCGGTTACGCCATTGTGGGATACGGGGCCATCGAGGCCCAAAGGGGCCGCTACCGGGTGTTGGAGTATGGGGCCATCACCACCCGGGCGGGGGTGGATTTCGCCCTGCGGCTGGAGGAGATCTATCGGGGCATGGGGGAGATCCTCAGCCGGGCTCGGCCCGAGGCCGCGGCGGTGGAAAAGCTGTACTTTACCAACAACAAGACCACGGGCATCGGCGTGGCGGAGGCCCGGGGGGTGATCCTTTTGGCCCTGGCCCAGCACGGGGTGCCCCTGTTCGAGTACACGCCCATGCAGGTCAAGCAGGCGGTGACAGGGTATGGCAAGGCTTTAAAGCCCCAGGTCCAGGAGATGACCCGCCGTCTGCTGCGCCTGCCGGAGGTCCCCAAGCCCGACGACACCGCCGACGCCCTGGCCCTGGCCGTGTGCCACGGGCAGGCGGCGGGGAGCGCCCTGCGGGAGGCCTTGCTGCGCCGGGGCCACAAGCCGGAGCAGGCGATTTAAACGCCCCTGGGGCAGGATGTCCTGCCCGGGCGCATCCCTTTATTTTGACAGAGAGGTATCGCTATGATCTATTCAGTGACGGGAAACCTTGTCTTCACCGAGCCTGGGGCGGCGGTGGTGGACGTGGGGGGCGTGGCCTTCCGGTGCATGACCTCCATGAACACCCTGCGCAGCCTTCCCCGCCTTTCGGAGAAGGTCACCCTGTACACGTATTTGAACGTCCGGGAGGACGCCCTGGACCTGTTTGGCTTTTTCACCAAAGGGGAGCTCAACTGCTTTAGGCTGCTGACGGCCATCAGCGGGGTGGGGCCCAAGGTGGGGCTGGCGATCTTGTCCCAGCTGACTCCGGAGGACGTGGCCATGGCCGCTGCCGCCGGGGACGCCAAGCGCTTTACCAAGGCCAACGGCGTGGGCCAGAAGCTGGCCCAGCGGATCGTGCTGGAGCTCAAGGACAAGGTGAAGGACTTCTCCGGCGGGGCGCCTCTGGAAGGGGCGCCGGAGCCGGGAGGGCCCTCGGCATCGGGGAACGCCTCCCAGGCGGTGAGCGCCCTGGTGGCCCTGGGGTATTCGGCCTCGGAGGCCGCCGCCGCCGTGGGGCGTCTGGACAGCGCCCTGCCCCCGGAGGAGCTCATCCGCCTGGCCCTAAAGGGCTTTGGCAGCGCCCATTGACTTGAGGGGAGGAGGCAGACGCCTGTGCAGGTTTGTGTGCGGGAATTGCGGCGGGAGGAGATCCCCCTGCTGCGGGAGTTTTTATACCAAGCCATTTTTGTGCCGGAGGGGCAGCGCCCCCCTGCCCCGGACATTTTGGACGCGCCGGAGTTCCAGGTGTATCTCCAAAACTTCGGGGAGGAGCCCCACGACTGCGCCTTCGCGGCGGTGGCGGGGGAAAAGGTGGTGGGCGCCGCCTGGGCCCGGGTCATGGAGGACTTCGGCCATCTCTTTGCGGGCGTCCCCTCCCTGGCCATTGCGCTGCTGCCGGAGTTTCGGGGCGGCGGGGTGGGCGCCGCCCTGCTTCTGGGGCTTTTGGACGGCCTGAGGCAGCGGGGCGAGCCGGGAGCCACCCTTTCGGTGCAGCGGGAAAACCGGCGGGCGGTGGGGCTTTACCGCAAGCTGGGTTTTGAAGTGGTGGTGGAAAAAGAGGACGAGTACATCCTGTGGAAGGATTTGCGCAGAGCGGAGAGAGAGGAGGATGCGTATGCCGGTAGAACCCTATAGCGGGGAGAGGGGCTGGGAGGACGACGGCCTGGATTTTGAAAACCGCATGCTGGAGCCTGGCTACACCCCGGAGGACCAGGAGGTGGAAAACCCCCTGCGCCCCCGCACCTTTTCGGAATACATCGGCCAGGACAAGGTCAAGGAGAACCTGAAAATCTACATCGAGGCTGCGAAGAGCCGGAAGGAATCCCTGGACCACGTGCTGCTCTACGGCCCGCCGGGCCTGGGAAAGACCACCCTGGCGGGGATTGTGGCAAACGAGCTGGGGGTCAACTTGCGCATCACCAGCGGCCCGGCCATTGAAAAGCCCGGGGACCTGGCGGCCCTTTTGACCAATTTGAGCCCCGGGGACGTGCTGTTCATCGACGAGGTCCACCGGCTGCCCCGCACGGTGGAGGAGATCCTCTACCCGGCCATGGAGGACTTCGCCCTGGACATCATCACCGGCAAGGGGCAGATGGCCGCCTCGTACCACCTGCCCCTGCCCCGGTTCACCCTGGTGGGGGCCACCACCAGGGCCGGGCAGCTCTCCGCCCCTTTGCGGGACCGGTTTGGGGTGGTGCTCCGGCTGGAGCTGTACTCCCCCCGGGAGCTCTCGAAGATCGTCTCCCGCAGCGCGGACATTCTGCGGGCCCCCATCGAGGCGGACGCCGCTTTGGAGATCGCCTCCCGGTCCCGGGGCACGCCCCGGATCGCCAACCGGCTTTTAAAGCGGGTGCGGGATTTCGCCGAGGTGATGAGCGGCGGGGTGGTCACCCTGGGGACCGCCCAGACCGCCTTGGACCGGATGGAGATCGACGAGCTGGGGCTGGACTCCAGCGACCGGAATATGCTCAAGGCCATCATCGAAAATTACGGGGGCGGGCCCGTGGGCCTGGACACCCTGGCGGCGGTGATCGGGGAAGAGCCGGTCACCATTGAGGACGTAAACGAGCCCTACCTAATGCAGATCGGCTTTTTGGCCCGCACCCCCCGGGGGCGGGTGGCCACGGCGGCGGCCTATCTGCACTTGGGCTACCTGGTGCCGGATCGGCTGCGGGGGGACGGGGACCAGCTGACCCTGGAGGGGAAATAGAAGACAGCGCCGGCGCCGCCGGCGGGAAAGGAAGGGCGGAAAGCCATGCGCGCAGCACAGTGGAAGGACTACGAGCTCATCGACACCCTCTCCGGGGAGCGCCTGGAGCGGTGGGGGGATGTGCTCCTCATCCGGCCGGACCCGCAGATCATCTGGTCCGGGGAGAAGGCCGACCCCCGCTGGGGCCAGGCCCACGCCCGCTACCAGCGGTCCAGTTCCGGGGGCGGCCGGTGGGTGGAGTACAAAAAGGTGCCCCCCGTGTGGAAGATCCACTGGGAGGGGCTCACGTTCCGCCTGAAGACTATGGGCTTTAAGCACACGGGGATTTTCCCGGAGCAGGCGGTCAACTGGCAGTTCGCCATGGAGAAGATCCGCGCCGCCCGCCGCCCCGCCGGGGACCCGGCGCGGGTGCTCAACCTATTCGGCTACACCGGGGCGGCCACCCTGGCCTGCATGAAGGCCGGGGCCGCGGTCACCCATGTGGACGCAAGCCGGGGCATGGTCCAGTGGGCCAGGGAAAACGCCGAGGCAAGCGGCCTGGCGGACCGGCCTGTGCGCTGGCTGGTGGACGACTGCGTGAAGTTCGTCCAGCGGGAGCAGCGCCGGGGGAAGACCTACGACGGGATCATCATGGACCCGCCCTCCTACGGCCGGGGGCCCGGGGGAGAGGTGTGGAAACTGGAGGAGCAGCTCTACGGGCTCATCCAGTTGTGCGTCCCCATTTTGAGCGGGGACCCCCTGTTCTTCATCCTCAACTCCTACACCACAGGCCTGTCCCCGGCGGTGATGGAATACCTTTTGGGGGTGCTGCTGGGGAAGCGTTTTGGGGGCCAGGTGAGCTCCGGGGAAATCGGCCTGCCGGTGACCTCCACGGGACTTGTGCTGCCCTGTGGGAGCACGGCCATCTGGCAGCGCCGGGACTGAGCCCTGGGAAGAATCTCTAGAGAGTGGGTGTGGCAATGAAAAAGTGGAGCTATCTGGTGCTGATTGTGGGGTGGACCCTCTCCATGGTGTACGAGGCCCTGTTCGTGCCGGAGCTGACGGGGGTCTACGTCCTCATGGCGGCTGTGGTGGACCTGGTGCTGCTGGGGCTTTACGCCTGGGAGCTGCGCAAGGAGCGCCGGGGGGACCGGGAGCAGCTGCCCGTCACCAAGGGGGTCTACGTGGCGGTGTGCGTCCTGCTGTGCGTGCTGCTGGGGCTGGCCGTCTTCCAGGCCCCCCAGAACCAGCCCCCCCACGTGACGTTTTTGCCCCTGTACATTGTGGCCATTGGGGCCTCTTTGGGCGGGGCCTATGTGCTGTGGCGCCGGGAGAAGAAAGATCCCCCCGGCCCCCGGGACGGGGAGTGAGGAGGGAAGCCCATGCCATTTATCCAGGCGCAGCAAGTGCGCTTTTCCTATGACCCAGAGAGCCTGGACGCCCAAGAGGTGCTCCACGGGGTGGACCTCTCCATAGAGGAGGGGGAGTTTGTGGCCCTTTTGGGGCACAACGGCTGCGGCAAGTCCACCATGGCGAAGCTCTTCAACGGGATGCTCGTCCCCACCGCCGGAAAGGTCCTGGTGGGGGGCATCGACACCAGCGTGGAGGAGACCCAGCTGGACGTCCGCCGCCAGGTGGGACTGGTGCTCCAAAACCCCGACAACCAGCTGGTGGCCGGCATTGTGGAGGAGGACGTGGCCTTCGGCCCCGAAAACCTGGGGGTGCCCCCCCAGGAGATCCGCCGCCGGGTGGACGCTGCCCTGAAGGCCGTGGACATGTACCAGTACCGGGAGCACGCCCCCCACAAGCTCTCCGGCGGACAGAAGCAGCGAGTGGCCATCGCCGGGATCCTCGCCATGGAGACAAAGTGCATCGTCCTGGACGAGCCCACCGCCATGCTGGACCCCCGGGGCCGCTCGGAAGTGATGGAGACCATAAAGCGCCTAAACCGGGAGAAGGGCATCACCATTGTGCTCATCACCCACTATATGGACGAGGCGGTCCAGGCCGGCCGGGTGGTGGTCATGGACGAGGGGGAGATTCTCAGGGAGGGGACCCCCCGGCAGGTGTTTTCCGACGTGGAGTTCTTAAAGCGCCACGACCTGGACGTGCCCCAGGCCACCGAGCTCAGCTACCGGCTGGCCGCGGCGGGGGTCAAGCTGCCGGACATGCCCCTGGGCGTGGAGGAGTGCGTAAAGATGTTCCGCCGCTACCTGCGGATGGGGACCCACTAAACCAGCTGGAAAGGAGAAAGGCCCTTTGGCGATTCTTGAGACAAGAGAGCTTGCTTACCGCTACAGCCCCGGCACCCCTTTTGAGAAGACCGCTGTGGACGGGGTTTCCATCCAGATCCAGCGGGGGGAGTTCCTGGGGGTGATCGGCCACACGGGCAGCGGGAAGTCCACCCTGATCCAGATGCTCAACGGCCTGCTGCGGCCCACCTCGGGCCAGGTGCTTCTGGACGGCGCGGACATCTGGGCCGAGCCCAAGAAGATCCGCAGCGTGCGGTTTCGGGTGGGCATGGTGTTCCAGTACCCGGAGTACCAGCTCTTTGAGGAGACGGTTTTAAAGGACATCATGTTCGGCCCGAAAAACATGGGCCTTGCAGACCCAGAGGCGGAGTCCCGCGCCCGGGAGGCGGCCCACTTCACCGGCTTGAAGGAGGAGCTTTTGGAGAAGTCCCCCTTTGAACTCTCCGGCGGGGAAAAGCGCCGGGCGGCCATTGCGGGGGTCATCGCCCTGGACCCGGAAGTGCTCATTTTAGACGAGTCCACCGCCGGCCTGGACCCCCGGGGCAGGGATGTGCTTTTGGCACAGATCTCCCAGTACCACAAGGCCCGGGGCAACACGGTGCTGCTGGTCTCCCACAGCATGGAGGACATCGGCCGCACCGCCGACCGGGTGCTGGTGATGAACGGCGGCCACGCCGCCATGCTGGACGGGACAAAGGAGGTCTTTGCCCGGGGCCCGGAGCTGGAGCGGATGGGCCTGCGGGTGCCCCAGATCACCAAGATCATGCAGGAGCTCAAAGGGATGGGCCTGCCGGTGGACCCCTCCACCCTGACGGTGGACGGTGCCCTGCAGCAGCTGATCCCCCTGCTGAAACGGAAGGAGGAGCTGCGATGATCTCCGACATCACCCTGGGGCAGTACTTCCCCCAAAAATCCCCCATGCACCGGGCCGATCCCCGGATGAAGATCTGCCTGGTGATCTATGCCATTGTGTTGCTGTTTGTGGCGGGGAACTTCGCCTCCCTAGGCTTTGCGGTGCTCTACATCGCTCTGGGGATGGCCCTCTCCCACATTCCGGTAAAGCTCTACCTGAAAAGCTTGAAGCCCATTTTGATCCTGGTGGTGTTCACCGGGGTGCTCAACATCTTCTACGGGTCCGGGGAGCCCCTGTGGCAGTTCGGCCTGCTGCGGATCACCCGCAACGGCCTGCTCAACTGCGCCTTTGTCTCGGTGCGGATTGTGGCCCTGATCCTTGCAAGCTCCGTGCTGACCTTCACCACCTCGCCCACCCAGCTCACCGACGCCATCGAGCGGCTTTTAAAGCCCCTTGCAAAACTCCATGTGCCGGTGCACGAGTTCGCCATGATGATGACCATCGCCCTGCGGTTCGTGCCCACCCTTTTGGAGGAGACGGACAAGATCATGGCCGCCCAAAAGGCCCGGGGCGCCGATATGGAAAGCGGCGGCGTCACCCAGCGGATCCGGGCCCTGGTGCCGGTGCTCATCCCCCTGTTCGTGTCGGCCTTCCGGCGGGCCTTCGATCTGGCCACCGCCATGGAGAGCCGCTGCTACCACGGGGGCGAGGGGCGCACCAAGATGAAGAGCCTCCGTTTTGGCAGGGGGGATTGGGCGGTGCTCCTTTGCAGCGTCCTGTGGCTGGGAGGCTTCGCGGCCCTCCAGGCCCTGCTGCCCCCGGCCCTGAGGCTGTGAGGGAGGGCGCCTATGGAACGGAATCTCCTCATACGCCTCTCCTACGACGGGGCCCGGTATCACGGCTGGCAGATCCAGGAAAACGCCCTGACGGTCCAACAGGTGTTCCAAGAGGCCCTGGGGCGCGTCACCGGCCTTGCGGAGGACATCAAGGCCTGCTCCCGCACAGACACCGGCGTCCACGCCCGGGACTTCTGCGTCAGCGTAAAGACCCAAAGCCCCATTCCCCCAGAGCGGCTGCTGGCGGCTCTCAACCACTACCTGCCCCAGGACGTGGCGGTGCGCTCGGTGGAGGAGGTGCCTCTTTCCTTCCACGCCCGCTACTCCTGCAAGGGGAAGGAGTACGTTTACCAGATCTGGAACCACCCGGTGCGCAACCCCTTCCTGCCGGGGAGGGCCCTGCACTACTGGTATCCCCTGGAGGAGGACCTGCTGGACCGGGCGGCGAAGGGGTATGTGGGCCGCCACGACTTCACCTCTTTCTGCACCCTGGACAAGCGGGAGCGGGGGAACTTGTCCCGCACAGTCACCCAGGCCCGAGTCACCCGGGAGGGGGACATGGTGCTGTTCACCGTGGCGGCGGACGGTTTTCTCTACAATATGGTGCGCATTATGGTGGGGACGCTCCTGCGGGTGCAGCAGGGGAAATTCGCCCCGGAGGACATCCCCGCCATTTTGGAGGCCCGGGACCGGAAGGCCGCCGGCCCCACCGCCCCCGCCTGGGGGCTGTATCTGAACCGGGTGTTCTACTGAGCCCCGGGGGAAAGGAAGGGAGCCCATGGCCAAATACAGCAAAAAACACGGGGAGTCCCCCAAGGTGATCCGCCTGGAGGACTACCGGGAGGAAAAGCCCCAGGCCCAGGCGGAGGTTCAGGACCCGTCCCTGGAAGAGCCCCTGGAAGGGACCGTGGAGGAGCCCGGGGAAAAGGGCAGGGCCTGGCAGGCCCCCAAGGCCTTTTACCGGGCGGCCCTGGCCCTGGTGGCGGTGGTGCTGGGCCTGGCGGTCTGGGTCAACTGGGAGAGCCTCTCCCCCCAGAACGTCTGGAACTGGCTGCGCCTGCAGGTGATGGGCTCCAGCGAAGGGGACGGCTACCCGGTGGCCGTCACCGGCTCCACTGTGTCCGAGGGGAATTTCCTCTCCCAGGGGGGCAACGCGGTGGTGCTCTCCGACACGGCCTTTACGGTCCTGGACCCCTCCGGCCAGGAGCTGGGCTCCATCCGCCACAGCCTGAGCCAGCCGGTGCTCAAAAGGGCGGGGGACACCTACCTGCTCTATAACCAGGGGGGCCCCGGCTACATGGTGGTGCGGGGGACGGAGACCCTCCTGGAGGGCTCCGCGGAGGACGACATCCTGGCCGGGGCCGTGTCCGCCGGCGGGCGCTTTGCCCTGGCCACCCACGGGGACGACGGCGCCTCCCTGGTGACCGCGTACCTGGAGTCCGGCGAGGAGCAGTTTACCTACCGGTTTTCCCAGGGCTATGTGACGGCCCTGGCCCTCAGCGGCGACGGGGGCCGGGCCATCGCCTGCACCGTCCGCAGCCAAGGGGGGGAGCTGGTCTCCAAGGTCACCGTGCTGGACTTGAACCAGTCCCAGCCCCTGGGGGAGTACGAGTCCCCGGACAACCTGCTTCTGGCGGCGGGCTGGGGGGACAACGGCGCCCTGTACGCTGTGGGGGACGCCGCCCTGGTGCGGGCCCGGGGCTCCGACCTGGAGTTTTCCGAATACGGCTACGACGGCCGCCGGCCCACCGCCTATCTGCTGGAGGGGGGGCGGGTGTACCTGTCCCTGTCCGCCTACGAGCACGCGGGCCCCAGCACCCTGCTGGTGTTTCGGGGCATGGAGGACCCCTTGGAGATCCCCTCCCAGGAGCGGATTATCTCCCTGTCGGTCTCCGGCGGGAGCGTGGGGGCCCTGACCGGCGGGGAGCTGGCGGTGTTTGACGCCTCCACCGGCCAGGAGCTGGCCCGGGCCGCCGCCGGCAGCGACGCCAAGAGCGCCGCCCTTTCCAGCGAGAGCTCCGCCTATATCCTGGGCGGCAGCGAGGTGCGGGCCCTCTCCCTAAAGTAAAGGAAAAAAAGAAAAGCTGCCGTAAAAGCGGCAGCTTCTTTCTTTTCTCTCTACCCATCGGCCTCCGGGTACATCAAATCGAAGAGCCAAAAGTTAGAAAGGCCAATGGTGTGGGGGGCTTCGTCGGACATGTCGCGCCAATAGGATTTCTCCCCGGGAAAGATGATAAAGAGCTCATGGAGGCCAAACCATCCGGACTGGGACCCATCGGAGAAGGTCAGGTTTGCCTGTATCAACCCCTGGTGGACACCCTCGGTGGCTTCTTCGGTGTACCCGTACTTGGTGCCGGCCAGGTGGGTTACCAGGTTATTCAGTTCATCCCCCTCTAAGGTCCGGGGGGCGTCTGGGTAGTCCTCGTCCCGGATCTGGGCCCCGGTCACCGTTTCCGGGTCCCAGGTGAATACGGGTTTTCCGGCGGCTGAACGGCTCGTGTCCTGGGCAAGGATCTCCTCCCGGTCAGGGAGGATTACCCCATTGAGGACCCGGGCGGTCCACCGAGGGGGGAAATATCCCCCGGTGGCGGACTGATAGAGATAACCGTCGCTGTACCAAAGGTCGTTGATCCCCAGCAGGATTCCCACAGGCTCTTTCCCCGGGGGCGTTATCTCCAAGATGTTGGTGTCGGCCGTAAAGTCCCCCACCTTTTCCCGGGAGGTGTAACGGAACCCGTTGAGCTTTTCGAGGAGCTCTACGGCGGCATCTTCGTCCAGCTTCTCGGTTACGAATTCACCGTTTTCGACTTCACGGTTCATCCCCGTGACCGTTACCTCCGAGTCCAGGGGAAAGGAAAACAAGGCGGTTCCTTCCGCTTCCGGCTGGGAAGACGAAGGGCCTGCGTTGGACGGGCCTACGTTGTTGCTGCAAGAAGCGCAGAATACAAGGGCGAGCAGGGCAGCAAGAAAGGGTGACAGCCGTGACCGCCAGGCTGTTCTTTTTTTCTCCTTTTTAGGAGAAACCATAGAGCATGGCATTGGTTGAAGTTTGAATAGTTGCAACATCAATATACCTCCCCGCATGGACCTTGCCGTCTGCGACCTTGACAAAGCTCTTAAAATAGCCAGTTGTCTCACTTTTGAGGCGCGTATAGGCATAAGCAGCCACGGCGTGATCTGAGTAACCGGTAGCATAAGTATCATGAGACAAAAGATCTAATAAAAAGGGTTCTTCATTGTCAATGCGGGACTTTATATTGGAATAAGTCGGAACTAATACGTAATAGGAATAGTCAGTTAAAAAATAGTCCAGCACGTGTTGGATATAAGGTGAAACGAGTTCCGCAGGGACACCTTGTGTCGAAGCATAATATCCGTTTTGCATTCCAATGGTTTCGTGAATAATTTTAAATAGCGTGACGGCAGGATAACGAGTGATAGAATGTATACCTTCTTTTTCCCCTCGCATTTCCAAAAGGTTAGTTAAAGCTGTAGCAACACAGCAGTTTGGGTAATATGTGTACTGACCAGTTGGTTGGCTTTGCATAAGCTTAAAGTCATACATAGTGTTGAAATTGCAGTAATCCTCATATGTGTTTTTCCACTCGTGCGCCTTAAATGGACCCTCATAATGGCTGTTTGCATATGCAATGGGATCCGTAATATATTCTGCGCCGCGTGTCATAGGAGGCAAAAACTCACTGCTGCGGACTTCCTTTACGGCGCTTACTAAGTCTGATTTGTCAATTGTAAGCCCTCCGGTCGTTTCAACCGTAGCAGTTCCGCTATCTTTAAAATACTCTAAATTACCTGTGTATACAACCTTGTCGCTAGCATCTAGTGAAAGGGCTTCGTAAAGAGGCCGGGCTGAGTCAGAAAATTCCAAAATTTGGTTTTCCATATCTGGATAAACGGCGACAACAACATAGCCTTTATAAGTACCGTTATCTGTAAGTTCAAAAGAGTACGCTGTAACAGCACCATCTTCGTCATACAAAGGGGTCGAGTCGGCAACTTCCGTCGTCGCTGTCCATTTTGTTTCCAGCCCAGAGTTAACCATGTCTTCAACAAAGTAACCTGCCATGATTTCTACAACTTCTTCGGGCATGGCCACAACGCCCGTTTCTGCAAAAGCTACAGGGCAGGCGGCAACAAGCACAACACAGGCAAGGGCAATGCAGAAAAGCTTCTTAAATTTTTTCATAGTTACGGGACCTCCTTATAAGTAGGGCGTTTCTTTTGGAAGCTTTGCGTTTTGCCTGATGCATCGGAATCGCCTCCCCTTTTAACCTATAACAACCCAAAATAAGAATACCATTTTTAGAGAGAAAAGTAAATAGTCTCAAATATTTTTATTGAAAATTTCTAGTCTCTTTGACAAAAAAGAGAGGCGGGCCTGCGGCGGGGCCCGCCCCTTGTGGGGTTTTGCCTGGGATTGTCATCCCCGGGGGAGGAAATAGCGGTTTTCCCGGGGCTCTTTGAGCCTTTCGGAAAAGGCCGCAGCGAAGCTTTCGTACTCTGGGGTGAAGACGCCCTTGGCCTTTTTGGGGCAGCCCTTCACGCACCGGAAGCAGGAGATGCACTTTTCCCCGTCCACGGTGGCGCAGTCGGCGGCGATGGCCCCCATGGGACACTGGCGGACGCACAGGCCGCAGTGGACGCAGGCCTCTGTGGTGGAGGGGACAAAGCTGCCCCCTTTGCCCCCCTCTTTGTAAGGGCGGCTGCCGGTGGGGGAGTAGTTGTCCCAGCCGGCCTGGAAGTCCTCCCAGGCCTCCAGGGCAAAGGCCCGGTCCTGGGCCAGGTCCTTCTCCCCGGGGCGCCCCACCTGGATGGAGCCGTAGGTGTGCTCCCCCACCAGGGCCGCCCCGGCAAAGGGCAAAAAGCCCCGCTCCCGGCAGAAGTCCGTCAGCTCCAGCAGGGCGTCGTCGTAGTCCCGGTTCCCGTAGGTGACGGTGACGATGCAGGGGGTGTTCTCCCCTTTGAGGGCGCAGAGGCGCTCCAGGGCCCCCTGGAACACCCGGCCCCCGTAGACCGGGGCCCCAAAGACCACCAGGTCCTGGGGGGAAAAGCTCTGGGGCGGCAGGGGGGCGCAGGTGGCGTCCAGCAGGAGGGGGTCCCCCAGGGCCCCGGCGATGGCCAGGGCCCCTTTGCGGGAGGTGCCTGTGGGAGAGAAGAAGGCGGCGTACACAGCCATGAAAATCAGAACCTTTCTGTTAAATCTGGGATAAAATTCCCTTGTCTTGCGCTTATTATAGGGGTTTGCCTTCTTTTTTGCAAGAAAAGAGAAAGGTTTAAGAGTTCCGTAAGGGGTATGGGGCTTGTGGAAAAAGCCGGTTTGTGCTATATTTAACAGGTAACGCGAAATACTGGGAAGGGGGCGGCCTGCATGATGGACTACGCGGGGGACATCCTTTTTGTGTGCGTTTGCCTGCTGTTTGTGGCGATTGGGGCCCGGCGCGGTTTTATAAGGTCCGCCGTGCATTTTTTGGGCGCCCTGCTCTCGGCCTTTTTGGCCTCCCTGCTGGGGGGCGCCGTGGCCCAGTGGGTGTTCGACAGCTTTTTCCGCCAGGCTCTGGCGGAGCGGATTGGGGAATCCCTTGTGTCCCTGGGCAACGGGGACGCGGCGGCTGCGGTCCAGCAGGTGCTCTCTTCTCTGCCGGAGTTCCTCCAGCGGGCCCTGGGGGAGGCGGGGGTCACCGCCGGCTCCATTGCCGAGGGCTTCTCCGCCGGCAGCGGCCAGGCTGCCGAGGTGATCGCCCAGGGGCTTTCCCCGGTGTTTGTGGGCTTTTTGAAGGTTTTGGCGGCCGTGGTGCTGTTTTTCCTGTTTATGATCGCGGTGCGGGCCCTGGGCGGCGTCCTGGGGGCCGCGTTCCACCTGCCGGTGCTCAGCCAGGTCAACGCCTTGCTGGGGGGGCTGTGCGGCCTGCTGCTGGCGGTGGTCACAGTGTGGATTGTGCTGGCGGTGCTGTGGGTGTTCACGCCCATGCTGCCCACAGAGACCCAGGCCCAGCTGGAGCAGCTGCTGGAGGGTTCCTACCTGTTGGGGCCCCTGTCCCAGTGGAACCCTTTGGGCGCCCTGTTTGACTGAGGAGGCCTCCCCTAGGGGGAGATTTATGAGAAGATAAGGAGAGGGAGACCATCCATGGTAAGAGAGAGGAAGCCCATCAATCAAAATCTGACGGTGCCCAACGCCCTGTCGGTGCTGCGCATCTTGATCATACCCTTTTTCGCCTGGTTTTTCATGAGGGACCAGCTGGTGCCCGCCGTGGCTCTTTTGGTGCTGTCGGGCCTTTCCGACTGTGTGGACGGCTTTTTGGCCCGGCGGCTCAACCAGGTGACCGAGCTGGGGAAGATGCTGGACCCCTTGGCGGACAAGCTGACCCAGGGGGTGGTGGCCCTGTGCCTGGCGGCAAAGTTCCCGGTGATTGGCCCGCTGCTGCTGGTGTTCATCCTCAAGGAGCTGGTGATGCTGGGCTGCGCCGTAGGCCTTTTGAAAAAGAAAAAGCGCCCCTGTGCCGCCCGGTGGTACGGCAAGGTGGCCACGGTGATGTTCTACGTCTCCGTGGCGGCCATCGTGGTGATGGACGGCTTCTTCCAGCTGCCCCGCCCCGCCTTTGTGACCGTCTCCAGCGTGCTGTTGGTGCTGACGGCGGCCATGATGGTCTATTCCGCCGTCCGGTATTTCCAAGTGTTCCGGGAGATCCTCCGCTCGGACGACAGCCAGTACGAGCTCTCCCTGCACGACGAGATCCGCATGAAGACCGTGCGGGAAAGGCGGAAATGATCCAAGACAGGTTCCCAGGCCTCTGGGAATTTCTGTTTTTTTACCGCTGATTCACACTTTCGCCATGTTTGGCTGGTTTAATAGGATGGCTGAGGTCTAACTCGAGGAAAGGAACGAACCTTTTATGTTGATGTGTACACGCTGCAAAAAACGCCCGGCGGTGGTCTTTGTGTCCAACGGGCTCAACGGCCAGCCCACCCAGGGGCTCTGCCTGGTCTGCGCCAAGGAGCTGGGCATCAAGCCGGTAAACGACATTATGGAGAAAATGGGCATCACCGACGAGGAGCTGGAGGCTGCGGCCGCCCAGATGTCGGAGCTGATGAACTTAAACGAGGACGGCGACGGGGACAGCGGGGAGGAGAACGGCCTTTTCACCCCGGGAGGCGCCGCCACCATGCCGGTGGACCAGATGCTGGGGGGCCGCCCCGGGGAAAACGGGGGCTACGGCGCCGGGGTCCAGAGCCGCCGGGAGAGCTTCCACAAGAAAAAGCGGAAGTATATCCAAAACTACTGCACCGACCTGACCGGCAGGGCCCGCCGGGGGGAGCTGGACAACATTGTGGGCCGGGAAAAGGAGATCGCCCGGGTGGTGCAGATCCTCTCCCGCCGGCAGAAGAACAACCCCTGCCTGATCGGCGAGCCCGGCGTGGGCAAGACCGCCGTGGCCGAGGGCCTGGCCCTGCGCATCGCCCGGGGGGAGGTGCCCGCCCGCCTGCGGGACAAGGAGGTGCAGCTGCTGGACTTGACCGCCCTGGTGGCGGGAACCCAGTTCCGGGGCCAGTTTGAAAGCCGCATCAAAGGCCTGGTGGACGAGGTGAAGGCCGACGGCAA
>CALWIE010000076.1 GCA_944380625.1 uncultured Clostridia bacterium | reverse complement strand
TTGCAGCACGTAGCCGATGTTCGAGTGGAGCCACAGCTGGCTGCGCTCCCGGTAGTCCCGGCCGTCGATGAGGATGCGGCCCCCGGTGGGCTCGAAAAACCGGCAGCAGAGGTTTACCAGGGTGGACTTGCCCGCCCCTGTCTCCCCCACAATGGCCACGGTGGTGCCGGCGGGCACGTCCAGGTTGAAGTGCTCCAGCACGTTTTCGTTGCCGTCGGGGTAGCGGAAGGTCACGTCCTCAAAGGTGATGTGGCCCACAAGGGGCTCCCAGTTTTCCCGCTTGGGATCGAAGGAGGTGCCGTACTTCCCGACGACCTCCGGGGTGTCGGTGATCTCGGGCTTTAGCTCCAGCAGGGCGGAGACGCGCTCGATGTTTGCCTGGGTGGAGATGAAGTTGGAAATGGTCCGGGCCAGGGTCTGCACCGGGTCGGCGATGACCAGGGCGAAGTTCATAAAGATGGTGAGCTCCCCGATGCCGATGTCCCCCCACAGGACCATGCTGCCGCCCCCGGTGATGACAAAGGCCACGGCCAGGGCGGTCAAAAAGCCGATGATGGGCACGTACACCGCGTTTAACAGCACGCCCCGGACGGTGGTCTCCCGCATGCGGGAGGTGACCTCTTGGAAGGCGGCGGTGTTCTTGTCCTCGATGACCAGGGTCTTGGAGGTCTTGGCCCCGGAGATGCCCTCGTTGTAGTGGCGGGTGATCTCCGCGTTGATCCGCCGGGCCTGGCGGTTGATGCGGAGGATCCGCTTTTGGAAGTAGAGGGTCAGCAGGGCGATGAAGGGCACCACCACAATCACCAGCAGGGCCAGGCGCCAGTTGATGCACAGCATGACCGCCATGCAGCCGATCACATAGGCGGCGCTCCAGAAGATGTCCACCAGGCTCCAGGCGAAGACACCGCCGATCTTATTGGTGTCGCTCATGACCCGGGCCATGATGGTGCCCACAGGGGTGGTGTTGTAGTAGGAAAAGCTCAGAGTTTGCAGGTGGGTGAAAAGCTTCTTTTTCAGATCCCGGCCCAGATACATTTCCACCTTCAGGGCGGCCCGGGCGAAGATCATGGTGCACAGCATCTGGGCCAGCACCACCGCCATGTACCCCAGGGCGAACCAGGCGGCGCCCTGGCTCTGCCGGGGGGTGACGAACTGGTCCACCGCGTAGCCGGAGAGGAGGGGATAGGCCAGGTCGCACCCGGCGCTTATGAGCATCAGGGTGAGGATCACCGCCATGTTCCGGCCGTAGGGCTTTAGAAAGGGCAAAAGTTTCGCCCAGGTCTTAAAGGAGGCAAAGCGCCCCTGTTGGTTTTGCTGTTCAATTTGGTCTGTGTTCATGGAAAGTACCTCGTACAGCGGCCCCCCTCATCGGGGGAACCGGGTGTAGTAGTGTGATTCATCCTCGTGGTGGATGCGGCCGCCGTTTTTCAGCTGCACCCGCAGGGACGCCGGGTTTGTCTTGTTGACGGAAAGGTAGATTTCCTCCTCCGGCACAATCTGCCGGGCCTTCTCCAAGGCGAGGGCCAGACCCGCCGAGGCGTAGCCCCGGCCCCGGAACTCCCTGCGGATGCCGTAGCCAATGTGCCCCGGCCCCTGGCGCAGGGCGTCGGTGAGGTGGTGCCGCAGGTTAAAAATGCCCACATAGTCCCCGGCGCCGTTTTCCAAAACGTACACCGTGTCGGGGACAAAGCCTTCGGGCAGCTCTTTGCCCTGGCTGTTGCCCCGGCGCTTTCGCACGTAGTCCCGGAATTCCTCCAGGCTGTACCCAAAGGCCGGGTTCGTAAAGCCGTTTTCATCCGGGAGGAAGTTTTCCTGCAAAGCGTAGGCTTTTTCCAAGTCTGCCTCCCAAAGGGGGATTAACCGCATGGTGATTCCTTCTTTCCGTGGTTTTGTCTGTCTGTTGGCCGCTTACCCTTCCTGCCATTTCCCTAGGCAAGAAGGAATTTCTGAGATGCAGTCCCCGCGAACGTGCGCTGCCCCACGGCACAGCGCGGGCGCTAAGCCCGCCGCCCGCAGCGCGAATTGTCCTGTGCGGCCACGCACCCGCGAACGTGCGCTGCCCCACGGCACAGCGCGGGCGTTAAGCCCGCCGCCCGCAGCGCGAATCGTCCTGTGCGGCCACGCACCCGCCGGACTGCATGCCGTAAATGCGCTTGTAGATGCCCTCTTGGGCGATGAGCTCCTGGTGGGTGCCCAGCTGGGCCACCCGGCCCCGGTCCAAGACCAGGATCTGGTCGGCGTTCATCAGGGTGGTGATCCGGTGGGCGATGAGGATGGTGGTGCCGTGGACGTTTTTCCGGATGGACTGGCGGATTTTCGCGTCGGTCTCCATGTCCACGGCGGAGAGGGAGTCGTCGAAGATCTTAATAGGGGTGTCCTGCATGAGCATACGGGCGATGGCCACCCGCTGCTTCTGGCCGCCGGAGATGGTGACGCCCCGCTCTCCAATGGGGGTCTCGTACCCCTGGGCAAAGTTCTCAATGGCGTCGTCGATCACCGCCAGGCGGGCGAAGTGCCGCACGGTCTCCAGGTCCTCCCGGGAGGCGCCGTCGGCGATGCTCTCCCGAAAGGTCTTGGAAAAGAGGAAGGGCTCCTGGAGGACGATGCCGATGTTTTTCCGCAGGTAGGAAAGGTCCATGTCCCGGATGTCCACCCCGCCGATGGTGATCTTCCCGTTTTCCCGGGGCAGCTCGTAGAGCCGGTCCAGCAGGGCCATCAGGGTGGACTTGCCGGAGCCGGTGGCCCCCAGGATGCCAAAGGTGGAGCCGGCGGGGATGCGGAAGCTCACATCGTGGAGGACGCCGGTGTCCTGGCTGTAGCCGAAGTTCACGTGGTCGAAGACGATTTCCCCGTCCATGGGCGGGCGCTGGGGGTTTTCGCAGTTTTCCTCCTCCTTGGCGTCCAAAATGTCGAAGAGCCGGGTGGCGGAGATGGAGGTCTTGCTCAGCTCCGCCAGTAGCCGCCCCAGGTTCCGGGCGGGCCACACCAGCATGGAGTTGTAGGCGGTAAAGGCCAGGAATTCCCCTTCGGTGAGGGCCCCCCGCTCCACAAAGAAGATGCCCGCCACAATGATGACCAGCACCTGGAACCCGGCGAAGAAGTCCCCCAGGCCCCAGTTGACGCCCATCACCTTGCCCAGGCGGACCCACAGGTCGGTGAACTCCTGGTTTTTCTCGTTGAAGCGGTCGATCTCGTACCGCTCCCGGCCGAAGGCCCGGACCACCCGGACCCCGGTGAGGTTTTCCTGGACCAGGGCGGTGAGCTCCCCTTCGGTCTCGTCGGCCCGGCGGAATTTTTTCCCGGTGATCACGTAGAAGATCAGGGAGGAGACCATCACCACCGGCACAAAGGCCGTGACGATCAGGGAGAGCTCCACGTTCATCAGGAACATCAGCACCAGGGAGACCACAATCAGCAGCACGGTGCGCACCACCTCCATGAGCTGGTCGCTGACGAAGTTGCGGATCAGGTCCACGTCCTGGGTGCAGCGCTGGATGATGTCCCCGGTCTGGTGGGAGTTGTGCCAGGCGTAGGGCAGGCGCTGGATGTGGTCGAACAGGGTGTTCCGGATGCGGGCCACGGTGCCCTCGCAGGCCTTGGCCAGGTTCATCCGGGAAGAGTAGTTGGAAAGCCCCGCCACCGCAGCGAACACCAGGGAGGCCAGGGCGCACAGGGCGATGTTCTGCCGGAGCATCTCCCGCCCGCCGATGGATTCGATCCACTGGAGCAGGAAGGGGGGCAGGTTAAAAGGGGTGTCGTTGATGACGGAGTCCACGGTGACGCGGATCACCTGGGGGGTCATGTAGTTGGCCACCACGGCCAGCACCACCATTCCCACCGCCAGGAGGAACCGCCCCCGGAACCCCTTGGTAAAGGGGAAAAACCGGAGGATGTTGGAATTTTTCGGGGTTTGCTGACTCATAATACACCTCAAAGGGAAAAGCGGGGTTTAAAGCGTACAAAAAAGGGCGGCAGGCAGGGGCCTGCCGCCCCTGCATGGCAAAAGAAGCCGGGGAGGTCCCCAGCGGCCTACGTGGGAAAACGCCTGGGTACACGGCGGTTTCCCGGTGGGGGAGCCCTTCACGGCGGGGCGCCCCATGCATGACGGTGAGACCACTTTAGCACGACGGAAGGAAATTGTCAATAAACCTTTTTTAAAATAAGGAAAAAAGCCGGGGGAATTTCCCGGAATTTTCAGAAAAAAGCCTTGCTTTTTCTTTTTGCCGGGTGTATGATATGTCCAGACCTAGTTTTTAAAACTATGTAACATGGAGAAAATTACAGGAGGTGGTCTTGTGGAAGGAGCCATGCTGTGCCCCAGGGAAGCCCGCCGGAGGAAAAACGGCCTCCGGGCGGAAAAGAGGAAGCTGCTGGGGCTGCCCCGGTACACCCTGGGAGAGGAGATCTTCTCCTCGGTCAGCCACGGGGTGTCGGCCCTGTTTGCCGTGGGGGCCCTGGTGTTTTTGCTGCTCACCTGCCAGAAGACGCCCCTGCGCCTGACGGCGGCAGCGGTGTACGGCGGCACCATGGTGCTGCTGTACACAGTCTCCACCCTGTACCACGGGCTGGGGCTGAACCGGGCCAAGGTGGTGTTCCGCTCGTTGGACCACTGCACCATCTTCCTTCTGATCGCCGGGACCT
>CALWIE010000075.1 GCA_944380625.1 uncultured Clostridia bacterium | reverse complement strand
CAGAGCCAGCGCACCGGCTCCACCGCCACGTCCTCCAGGGAGATGAGCTTCAGTTCGGGTTGATTCTTTGGCAAGTAACTTCGCACTCCTTTCATCGCTCCCAGGGAAAAGGTGGGAGCAGTATTATGATTTCGAGATGACATGGAAGTCTCAGCCCCAAGGGCTTTTGCAAACCGCCTGGAGCTAGGGCAAGGTACCCCACTATGCGCCGAAGATTATTTTCGTGACGAGGGCCGCCCCTTCCGTTATGTCCTGGCGTATTTTTGGAGGGCTAGCCCGCATTCATCCTAGCAATTCCGAATTGGATGGGGAATACAAAAACTCCCACCTCTTTTGCAAAAGGTGGGAGCAGTATCCTTAAATTCAAGAACCGTTATAGATTGCTCATTTCCAACACCCCGCAATGATACTAACAAGAAACAAATGTTCCTTGTCAGATTGTGATTCCCATTGTAGGGAAAAGCCCAAAAGAAAACAAGGGGCCCCTGTCACCATGACAGGGGGGTGCCCCTATATGTGGGAGAGGGGCACGAGCAACCCGCCTGCATCTTGCGGTTTTTGAAAGAAAATAACCATCACTAGTTAAGTTTTCAGTAGCCAAACAGATTCGATAATTCCAATCTAATTTTAGTAGTTTTGCCGAAGCGGCTTGGCGCTCGGTAGGTGATAGACCGGTGAAAGTGGAGAAGGAAGCGGCCACACTCAAGCAGAAAATCCTCGTCCTGGGTGAGCGTGGGATGTGATGGGAATGGGTAGTTTAGCGTTGGACTCTCTTTGATGCGTACCATGTCGGGTCATTTCCTTTTTGCGGTGCCTTTGCGGTGGGTGGAAGAGAAAAGCACCATTCTCCCTGTCCCAAAGAAAAATCTTCCCGGTTGACATTTCCTCGTAGTTTGCGTATAATAATATTGCAAGGTGGGCAACGTCGTGTGTTCACTGAAGCGTTGAAGTAAGGGAGTGTGCCGGCAGCATTGCCTTACGGAGCTTTCGGGAGGGGTTGTGCAGCGAAACCTCAAGCCGGCGTAGGCGCAAAGCCGAAAGAAAATGCTCCGAAAGACCCCGCTTTGTGCGGGGTTTTTCGTTTGTAGGGGGAGGGTAAGCCGCGGTGGACTCTTTACAAAAGTGTGCGAAAGCATTTAACCAGTTGACCCGGTATCAATATCACTTTGTGATTGGCCGCAAGGGACAAACTTTGAAATTTACGGTATCCTTTGACCCTTCGGACTTTCACCATTTGGCCGGTCTTCACAAACTAAAAGATAATGTTCGCCTTCAAACCGGACAGCGATCTGCCATTTTCCGAGATGTTCTCGATGGCAAGTATCCTTTCGAACAAATAAAGCACAGCGCCTACTTCAGCGAGATGGAGCAGCGGCTGACTCCTCTTACCCATTTGGAGGAGTTTCTGGACAGCAACGAGATCATTTTCCGCTATAACGAGAGAGCAAATAGATTCTCTTGCCATTCAAGCGGATTACCTCCTTTCGAATGATGTGGAACAGATGCCTGTATATGTTTTTCTGGCGCAGCGCACGGGGCAGGAGACGTATGTCTGTCGGACTCTCTTTCCCAAAACCGGTAAAGACTATACCGTGGGCCATCCGAAGTACACGCTGCTTCAAAAGGAAAAGTGTAATCTGATAACGGGAGAAACTATCGTCCAGTATGACCGGCTATCTCCCCATAAGTAGGTGAACCAATGGAAGCCAACTGCAATATTCCTTCCGACGCCGCCTGGTATTGCCGCCGTGACCCGGAGGAAGAACGATTCTATGAAATTTTCTTCAAGCTCTGTAAGAAGTACAATGTCCGATGGGCCAGCGCAGACGAAAAAGAAAAGCAGTTCCTGTCGGAGGTCGCACGGGTGACCTATGAAAGGGACAAAGCCAAGCGCCAGGGCCTTCCGCTCTCCGAGATCCGCCCCTCTTTCACCCAGTGATTTTTCTTTTTCTGCCCACCCTCTGACTACTGTTTGACTACTATTTTCCCGAAGCCTGAAAAAATGTGGGGGCCCAGGTGCGCCAAGAGCTTCCACGGTTTTTGAAAACTGGTACTAATTTTGTGGGATGTACCCAAAAACCGCATAAAACCTGGGGTTCCTCCCTGACGGCCTGATCACGGCTACTCTGTAGGGTCTTGGTCGCCAGTGGCGACTGTCCATCCCCGGTCTCGGCTCCCGCCTCGGCCGGTGCTGTGCGCTCCCCACCGGGGGGCGACACCGCTCTTCCCCGCAAAATGTCTCTCCCGGCCCGCCTATAGCTACGGGATCACTCCCCACCTTGACAACCGGGCCGGTTTCCTGTAAAATAGCCCCATGAGACAAAGGCGTCTTTCCCTTGGGAAAGGCGCCTGTTTTATTTATTTGGAAAAACAGGGGGAATGACCATGTGTTCCATCATGGGATGCTGCGGGCCAGTACAGGACTGGGCCGCCTTTCGGCAAGGGTTTGACCGCACCCTCTCCCGGGGACCGGACGAGAGCCGGGTGCTGGAAGTGGGCGGCGGGGCCTTGGCCTTTCACCGGCTGGCTATTATGGGCCTGACAGAAGCGGGGATGCAGCCCTTCCAGCCGGGGAAGGACGCCCTGGTGTGCAACGGGGAGATCTACGGCTTTGAGAAGCTTCGGGAGGAGCTGGAGGCGAAGGGCTACGCCTTTCACAGCGGCAGCGACTGCGAGGTGCTGCTGCCGCTCTATCGGGAACAGGGCACGGCCATGTTCCGGCATCTGGACGCGGAGTTCGCCCTGATCCTCTACGACGGGGAGCACGGGGAATTTATCGCCGCCCGGGACCCCATCGGCATACGGCCCCTGTATTACGGCTACGACCTGGCGGGGACCATCCTCTTCGCCAGCGAGCCCAAAAACCTGATGGGCCTGTGCCAGAAGATCCTGCCCTTCCCGCCGGGACACTACTACCAGGGCGGGCAGTTTCATTGCTACCGGGACATTACCCGGGTAGAGCGCGTGTGCCACGACGGTGTGGACACCGCCTGCTGCACCATCCACGACAAGCTGGTGGCCGGGGTGGAGAAGCGCCTGGTCTCCGACGCCCAGGTGGGCTTTCTCCTGTCCGGGGGGCTGGATTCCTCCCTGGTGTGCGCCATCGCCGCCAGAAAGAGCCAGGCGCCCATACGCACCTTCGCCATCGGCATGGAGAAGGACGCCATCGACCTGAAGTACGCCCGGCAGGTGGCGGAGTTCCTGGGCAGCGACCACACCGAGGTGTACATGACCCGGGAGCAGGTCCTGCGCTCCCTGGAGGAGGTCATCGCCCTGCTGGGCACCTTCGACATCACCACCATCCGGGCAAGCCTGGGCATGTACCTGGTGTGCAAGTACATCCACCAGCACACGGACATCCGGGTGCTGCTCACCGGGGAGATCTCCGACGAGCTGTTCGGCTACAAGTACACCGACTTCGCCCCCAGCCCGGAGGCCTTCCAGGCGGAGTCGGAAAAGCGGGTGCGGGAGCTGCACCAGTACGACGTGCTCCGGGCGGACCGGTGCATCTCCGTCAACTCTTTAGAGGCCCGCGTGCCCTTTGGGGACCTGGAGTTTGTGGAGTACGTGCTGTCTCTGGACCCGGCTTTGAAGATGAACACCACCGGCAAGGGAAAGTACCTGCTGCGCCGGGCCTTTGCGGAGGGAGAGTACTTGCCGGAGGAGATCTTGTGGCGGGAGAAGGCCGCCTTCTCCGACGCGGTGGGCCACTCCATGGTGGACGATTTGAAGGAGTACGCCGAGAACAGGTACACCCAGGAGGAGTTCCTCTCCGGGTGCGAAAAATACCAGCACGCCCGGCCCTTTACAAAAGAGTCCCTGCTCTACCGGGAGATTTTCGAAAAGTACTACCCCGGCCAGGGGGAGATGATCGCAGGCTTTTGGATGCCCAACAAGAGTTGGGCGGGCTGCGATGTGGATGACCCCTCCGCCCGGGTGCTGGCAAACTACGGGGACAGCGGGAAATAGGTGGGAAAGCCCCTGGGAACGCCTCGGAATGAATGGGCTGCGCTCGGCGTCAACCTACAAAGAGGGCGGGCATCGCCGGGGCCTGGCAGGGCAACCGCCTGGCCCGGTGTATCGGGCGCTATATGGGCCCCTACG
The DNA here is from genome assembly GCA_944380625.1 of uncultured Clostridia bacterium. The sequence goes on along the minus strand of CALWIE010000075.1, from coordinate 3,257 downwards.
CCACCCGGGTAACAAAAGCCCTCAAGGGCATCTTTGAATGATGCGATTTGCTGCAATTCATTTTTGCTCAAAAACAAGCTGCATTTTCCGGATATTTTCTGTATTGCTTGCAGAATATGCAATACTAAAATAAAAATCTTGCAAACCCACTTGACACCCGCCGATAAATGGCGTATCCTAAATGACGTTGAGAAAAGCAACGGCGCTTTCGGGAGAACTCCCGGAAGCGCTTTTCTTTATTCTGGCAAAGGCGCCCGGGGAAGAGCAGTCGCCTCTCCCCCAGGCGCTTTTTACGTTTTGGGAAAACCTGCGGCATCGCCGCTTCACATAGAACATTCTCAAAGAAAAGAGTTGGTATGTATGACGTTTAGTGCGGTCAACACAATTTGGGTACTGGTAGGCGCCGCCCTGGTGTTCTTTATGCAGGCCGGGTTCTCCCTGTGCGAGGCGGGCTTTACCCGGGCCAAAAATACCGGCAACATCCTGATGAAAAACCTGATGGACTTCTGCATTGGGACCCCCTGCTTCTGGCTGGTTGGCTTCGGGATTATGTTTGGCAGCGGTACAGCATTGTTCGGTACCATCGACCCCCTGATTATGGGGGATTACAGCCACATCCTCCCGGCGGGGGTGCCCCTGTGGGCCTACGCCATCTTCCAGACGGTGTTCTGCGCCACTTCCGCCACCATCGTCTCCGGGGCCATGGCGGAGCGCACCAAGTTTTCCGCCTACTGCATCTATTCGGCGGCCATCAGCCTGCTTATCTACCCTATTTCCGGTCACTGGATCTGGGGCGGCGGCTGGCTTGCCCAGCTGGGGTTCCACGATTTTGCCGGGTCCACCGCCGTACACATGGTGGGCGGCCTGTGCGCTTTGATTGGAGCAAAAATCCTGGGGCCCCGCATTGGAAAGTATGGCAAGGACGGCAAGCCCCGGGCCATTTTGGGCCACAACCTCACCGCCGCTGCATTGGGCGTGTTCATTCTGTGGTTCTGCTGGTTTGGCTTCAACGGCGCTTCCACCGTGGGCATGGACACCGACGAGCTCATGGAACGGGCCGGCTTGGTGTTCTTCAACACCAACATGTCTGCCGCTGTGGCCTGCTGCGCAGCCTTGATTTTCACTTGGCTTCGCTATAAGAAGCCCGATGTCTCCATGACCTACAACGCCGCTCTGGCCGGCCTGGTAGGCGTTACCGCCGGGTGCGACGCAGTAAACCCTGTGGGCGCGTTTTTCATTGGCGCTGTCTGCGGCATTGTCATGGTGCTGGCCATCGAGTTCTTTGACAAGGTGGCCAAGATTGACGATCCTGTGGGCGCCATTTCCGTCCACTGCGTGTGCGGCGCCTTGGGAACCCTGCTGACAGGCTTGTTCGCCACTGGCTCTTCCACGTCTCCCGGCCTGTTCTATGGAGGCGGCTTTGGACTGCTGGGCATCCAGGCCCTGGGCGTATTCTCTGTGGTGCTGTATGTGGGCGTCGTCATCACCATTGTGTTTCAGATTATCAAGCACACCATCGGCCTGCGGGCAGACCCTGAAGACGAGCTGGCCGGCCTGGATGTTTCGGAACACGGGCTGCTTACCGCTTACGCCGGCTTTGGGATGCTTCCGGATACCGCCACCATGGACGAGGCAGTAGAGGCGGTCCCCGCCCCTGTACAGGTGACTGGGGACGTCCCGCCTGCTGAAGCTGTTCCGGTGAAGAAAATGCCCACCTTCTCCGATGAGGCGCCCAAGTTTACCAAGGTGGAAATCCTCTGCAAAGAGTCCCGGTTTGAGGGGCTGAAGAAAGCCATGATGGACATCGGTATCACAGGCATGACCGTCTCCCATGTGTTGGGCTGCGGCCTGCAAAAGGGCAAGCCGGAATATTACCGGGGCGTCCAGGTAGAGGCGACCCTGCTGCCCAAGGTTCAGGTGGATATCGTGGTGAGCAAGGTGCCTGTGCGCACTGTAATCGAGACCGCCAAGAAAGTCCTGTACACCGGCCACATCGGCGACGGGAAGATCTTCGTCTACGACGTGGAGAACGTGGTGAAGGTCCGCACCGGCGAGGAGGGCTACGACGCCCTGCAGGATGTGGAGTGATACAGCGGGACGCCAGCCGTCCCATCGGAAAAGCCGGAGGGCAGCCCTCCGGCTTTTCTGTTGGGGAAGGCCCTGCACCCCGTTGTCAGAGGAACCACACCCCCGCCCTCCCCTGCATCTGGGCGCTCGCTTCCCGTTTCCTCTCGTCAAAGGCATGGGTATCGGGACGGCCGCTGTTGCGCTCATCCCGGAGAAGTGTTCGGAGTCGCGAACTCCGGTTTTGCAACGCAAAACCCCGCACTTCGCCAAGGGGACAGGGGGAAACGGCCTGGGAAAAATCCGCCCTCTTCCCCCAAACAGGATGAAAAGAGCCGCCCCCTGGGGGAGCGGCCCTTTTCTATGGGAAAATGTTGTACTTGTACGCTTTGTTTACACCCGGAACATCAAATCGCCGTAGCTGGGATAGGGCCAGGCACTGGTTTCAGTGAGGGTTTCCAGCTGATCCACCGCCGAGCGCAGGGCCTCCATGGCGGGGAGCAGGGTGTCCCGGCAGAAAGCCGCCTGGGCCAGGGCGTCCCCGGCCTGCCGGGAGAGGGCCCCGTCCAGCTGGTCCAGCCGGTCGTAAGCGGCGTTCAGCAGGGCGGAGAGCTTTTCCAGCAGCCGGGCCTCCCCCGTCCAGGTGAGCCCCTCGCAGGCCACCCGCCGGGAGGCAAGGCCCTCCGCCAGCCGGGAGGCGTACCGCCCCGCCGCCGGAAGGATCTCCCGGTGGGCCATCTGGCTCATGGTGTGGCCCTCGATGGAGAGGGTCTTGGCGTACTCCTCCAGGGCGGCTTCGCAGCGGGCCTCCATCTCCTCCCTGGTGTAGATGCTGTGGGCAGCGAAAAGCTTTACGTTCTTTTCGTCCAGGTAGTGGGGCAGGGCGTCCACGGTGGTGGGCAGGTTTAAAAGCCCCCGGCGGGCGGCCTCCTCCTGCCAGGCGGCGGAGTACCCGTCCCCGTTGAAGATGATGCGCCCATGCTCCTTCATCACCCGCTGGACGATCTTGCGCACGTCCCTGTCTAAATCATCGGAGCCCTCCAGCATATCGGCAAACTGGCGGAATTCCTCGGCGGCGATGGTGTTGAGCATGATGTTGGGGCAGGCGATGGAGATGGCCGAGCCCAGCATCCGGAACTCGAACTTGTTGCCTGTGAAGGCGAAGGGGGAGGTGCGGTTCCGGTCGGTGGTGT
>CALWIE010000074.1 GCA_944380625.1 uncultured Clostridia bacterium | reverse complement strand
GCGGGGGTCTGCATCAGGGACCAGACCTTCATGCCCCCGCCGGACTGGCCGAAGAGGGTCACGTTCCCCGGGGCGCCGCCGAACTGGGCGATGTTCTCCTGGATCCACCGGAGGGCCGCCACCAGGTCGGCGTTGCCGGCGTTGCAGGAGTTTTTATATTTTTCCCCAAAGGGCTCCAGGTCCAGATAGCCCAGGATGTTCAGCCGGTGGTTTACAGAGACCACCACCACGTCCCCCAGGCGGCTCATGTTCTCCCCGTCGTAGGCCTGCTGCTCTATGGCGGACCCCGCCGAGAACCCGCCCCCGTGAAGCCACACCAGCACGGGTTTTTTGGCCTGGGGGTCCAAGCTCTGGGTCCAGACGTTCAGGTTCTGGCAGTGCTCGTCCATGGGCCAGTACCGGTGGGGCACCAGCACCTCGGCGCTGGGGGTCTCCTGCTTGAGCAGGGGGCACACGAACCCGTAGGACAGGGCGTCCCGGACGCCCTCCCAGGGCTCTGGGGGCCGGGGGGCCTGGAACCGGTCCGCCTCGGCGTAGTGGATCCCCTGGAACACAAAGGTGGTGTCCAGCTGGAAGCCCCGGAGCTTTCCCTGTTTTGTCTCCACCACGGGCCAGCCGGGGGCGCAGATGAATTTCCTTGCCATGGTAAAACACATCCTTTTTCCGTTTTCAGTGGTTGGGGCCCTTTTCCTGGCCCGAGAGGTAGGCGATCTTCCAATCGATCTTTTGCAGGTGTTTTTGCAGGGTGGCGATCTCCTGCACCACCCGCTCCCGGTGGGCCTTGAAGATCCGCAGGCGCTCCTGCTGGGTCTCCCCGCCCTGCTCCGCCAGCTCGAAGTACCGGCGGATGTCCTTTAGGGGCATGCCGGTGCTCTTTAGGCACATGGCCATTTCCAGCTGGCCCATGGTCTCCTCGGTGTAGACGCGGATGCCGTTTTTCGTGCGCCCCGGGTGGATGATCCCCTCTTTTTCGTAAAAGCGCAGGGTGTGGGGCTCCACGCCAAAGCGCTGGGCGGCCTGGGAAATGCTCATTCCCTCCACAGGCGTCCCTCCTTTCTGGATAAATTTTAAACTGTACTTTAAGTTTAAGTCTCTTCCGGCCCCTTGTCAACGCCCTTTTGAAGGGCAAAATGGGAGGGGAAACGCCGCTTTTTGTATTTTTATACAAATACTTGCAGAGAAATCCTCTATAATTTCCGGAATTACCTCTTGCAAATGGCGAAATAAGTTGTATAATGTGTATATTCCCAACAACGAGGAAAACCTACAAAGGACGAAGGAGAGAATCACCTATGAAAAAAATTGCAACCCTTCTGGCGGCTTTGATGCTGATGACCGCCGCCCTGGCCGGCTGCGGCGAGGCCGGGGACGGCTCTTCCACCTCGCAGGCCGGCGGCGCCGGCAGCTCCTCCACCGTGAGCGAGGAGACCCCTTCCTCTGAGACCGGCTCCTCTGAGAGCGAGTCCTCTGAGGAGGCCTCCGCCGGGGAGGCCGGGGAGTTCACCACTGTGGAAGAGGGCAAGCTCATCATGGCCACCAACGCCCAGTTCCCCCCCTACGAGATGGTGGCTGACGGCGAAGGCTTCAACGGCACCGGCTTTGAGGGCATCGACGTGGAGATCGCCTCCGGCATCGCCGACAAGCTGGGCCTGGAGCTGCAGATCGACGATATGGAGTTCACCTCTGCCCTGACCGCCGTGCAGAACAACGCCGCCGACGTGATTTTGGCGGGCCTGACCTACAACGAGGAGCGGGACGAGGTCATGGACTTCACCACCAGCTACTCCACCGGCGTCCAGGTGGTCATCGTCACCGAGGACTCTGACATCGCCTCCATCGACGACCTGGCCGACGACAAGATGATCGGCACCCAGGCGGGCACCACCGGCTGGTCTTACGCCTCCGACACCCCCGAAAACGGCGGTTACGGCGAGGACCATGTCAACGGCTACGACAGCGGCGCCCTGGCTGTGCAGGCCCTGCTCAACGGCCAGATTGACGCGGTCATCATCGACCACGCCCCCGCCGAGGAGTTTGTGGCTGCCAACGAGGGCCTGAAGATCCTGGAGACCCCCTGGATCACCGAGGACTACTGCGCCGCCGTGGACGAGGGCAACGAGGCCCTGCTCACCGCCATCAACAACGCTCTGGAAGAGATGATCGCGGACGGAACCGTGCAGGAGATTCTGGACAAGTACATCACCGCCGAGTAAGCGGATTGGACGAAACTGAAGAGGAGCGGCCCCGGCGCCGCTCTTTTTCGGCTGTAGACGCCAGCGAGAGAGAGGAAGTGGACAGATGAATTTCACCCAGATGTACGACCAGTTCTGCACCCTGGAGAACCCGGGCTTCCTGCAGGACCTGTACATGAAATTCTACCGGGCCTGGTTCTACGAGGACCGGTGGATGCAGTACTTCGAGGGCCTGGGCGTCACCCTGCTGGTCACCGTCATCGCCCTGCTCATCGGCGTGGTGCTGGGGGTGCTGGTGGCGGTGGTGCGCACCGGCCACGACCAGCAGCGCAAGGGCCGCCGCAACCCGGTGCTGGGGGTTCTAAACGCCATCTGCAAGGTGTATGTCACCGTCATCCGGGGCACGCCCATGATGGTGCAGCTGCTGATTATGGGCTTTGTCATCTTTAAGAGCAGCCGGGAGCACGCCATGGTGGGCGCCCTGGCCTTGGGCATCAACTCCGGGGCCTATGTGGCGGAGATCATCCGGGGCGGTCTGATGAGCCTGGACCCCGGCCAGTCCGAGGCCGGCCGCTCTTTGGGTCTGGGGTATCTGGACACCATGCGCTTTATCGTGGTGCCCCAGGCTTTCAAGGCCATCCTGCCCTCTTTGGGCAACGAGTTCATCACCCTTTTGAAGGACACCTCCCTGATCTCGGTGGTGGCGGGCAAGGAGATTGTCTACGTGGCGGACGCCATCTCCGCCAAGACCTTCGAGGCCATGTTCCCCTATCTCATCACCGCCGCCATGTATTTGGTTCTGGTGCTGGCGTTTTCCTGGCTCCAGAGTTTGCTGGAAAGGAGGCTGCGCGCAAGTGATCGACGTTAAAGGCTTGACCAAGACCTACGGGGACCACCAGGTCCTCAAGGGCATCGACGAGCGCATCGAAAAGGGGGAGAAGGTGGCCATCATCGGGCCCTCCGGCTCGGGCAAGTCCACCTTCCTCCGGTGCCTGAACCTGCTGGAGGAGCCTACCGGCGGCACCATCACCTTTGAGGGCGTGGACATCACCGACCCGAAAAACGACATCAACAAGCTCCGGGCCCGGATGGGCATGGTGTTCCAGCAGTTCAACCTCTTTCCCCACATGACCGTGAAGCAGAACATCACCCTGGCCCCGGTGCGCCTGAAGCTGATGACCAAAGCCGAGGCCGACAAAAAGGCCCTGGAGCTTTTGGAGCGGGTGGGCCTGCCGGACAAGGCGGAGGCCTATCCCAAGCAGCTCTCCGGCGGCCAGCAGCAGCGCATCGCCATTGCCCGGGCCCTGGCCATGAACCCGGACGTGATGCTCTTTGACGAGCCCACCTCCGCCCTGGACCCGGAGATGGTGGGAGAGGTGCTGGAGATCATGAAAGAGCTGGCGGACGACGGCATGACCATGGTGGTGGTCACCCACGAGATGGGCTTTGCCCGCTCTGTGGCCACCCGGGTCCTCTTTATGGACGAGGGCCAGATCGCCGAGCAGAACGAGCCCGAGGCCTTCTTCGACCGCCCCCAGAACCCCCGCCTGAAGGAGTTCCTCTCCAAGGTGCTGTAAGGGGCCGCCCGGGTCCCCGTGGAGTTTTTGGGCCGCGCCGGATGCCTGGCCAAGGAGCGGACCCCCGGCACTTTCAGCCGCCGGGACGGAGGCTTTGGGAACATCCTGTACACCCTGGACAAGGCAAAGTGAAAAGCGTGAGGGAAAAGGGCTCCGGCGCAGCGGCCGGAGCCCTTTTTGCACCCCAGGTGTTTGGGAAGCTTTCCCCGGCAAGGCGGGGGCGGGAAGGAAAGTTCTGTCGGTTTTGCATCAATTTCTCCAAATGGGCCCCCAGGCCTTTGCAGCCGCCGGGTTTGGTAGTATAATGTCCATGATTTTCGCCTTGCGAAGGGACACACAAGGAAAGGTTGGAAGGTTTTTATGGATATTACGGCAAAACGGGTAGAGGTGATCTGCCGCCAGCTGCGGGAGGCTTCCCAGGGGAAGCCCCACCCCCTCACCCGCTGGCAGATGAAGGAGGGGCTGTTCTTCCGTCCGGAGGAGGCTGAGGCCGCCCCCGGGGCCTGGGAGGACTTTGACAGCGAGACCATGCACTGGTACGGCCCCGACAGGCACTACTGGTTCCGGGCCTCCTTCACCATGCCCCAGGAGCTGGAGGGGAAGCCGGTGCGCCTTTGGCTTTCCACCCAGCTGGAGAGCGGGGACGACGGCCGCAACCCCCAGTTTTTGCTCTTTGTAAACGGCAAGGTGACCCAGGGATTGGACATCAACCACCGGGACGTGCTGCTCACCGAGCACGCCCGGGCCGGGGAGGAGTACCGGCTGGACCTGCAGGCCTACACCGGGGTGCTCCACCAGGAGTTCCGGCTGGCGGGCCGTCTGGTGGAGGTGGACCGCCAGGTGGAGGGCCTCTACTACGACCTGCAGGTGCCCCTGTGGGCCTTCCCCCGCATGGAGAAGATGAAGCTGCCCACCTATCCCATGGAGAAGGTGCTCAACGACGCCATCAACCTTGTGGACCTGCGGAAGGTGCCCAGCCCCGCCTTTTCCGAATCGGTGCGCCAGGCCCGGCGCTACCTGAAAAAGGCCCTCTACGAGGACCTGGCCGGCAGCGGTGAGGCCATTGCCACCTGCATCGGCCACACCCACATCGACGTGGCCTGGCTGTGGACTGTGGCCCAGACCCGGGAGAAGACCGCCCGCAGCTTTTCCACAGTGCTCAAGCTCATGGAGGAGTACCCCGCGTACAAGTTCATGTCCAGCCAGCCCCAGCTCTACGTGTTCTTAAAGGAGCGCTATCCCGAGGTCTACGCCCAGCTCAAGCGCCGGGTGGAGGAGGGCCGCTGGGAGCCCGAAGGTGGCATGTGGCTGGAGGCCGACTGCAACCTGACCTCTGGGGAGTCTTTGGTGCGGCAGTTCCTCTATGGCAAGCGGTTCTTTAAAGAGGAGTTCGGCGTGGACAGCAAGATCCTCTGGCTGCCCGACGTGTTCGGCTACTCCGGGGCCCTGCCCCAGATTATGAAGAAGTGCGGCGTGGACTATTTTATGACCACCAAGCTCTCCTGGAACCAGGTAAACGAGATCCCCGCGGACACCTTGCGCTGGCGGGGCATCGACGGCACCGAGGTGCTGGCGCACTTCATCACCACCCTGACCGTGGGCCAGCCGGCGGAGAATTTCTTCACCACCTACAACGGCATGCTCCACCCCGACGCGGTGCTGGGCAGCTGGGAGCGGTATCAGAACAAGGACCTGAACCGGGACGTGCTCATCGCCTACGGCTACGGGGACGGGGGCGGCGGCCCCACCCGGGAGATGCTGGAGACCCATGCCCGCCTGGAGAAGGGCCTGCGGGGCCTTCCCCGCACCCGCCAGGAGTTTGCGGGGGAGTATTTCCGGGAGCTGGAAGACCGGGTGTGGGGCGACCCCCGCCTGCCCGTGTGGGAAGGGGAGTTCTACTTTGAGTACCACCGGGGCACCTACACCTCCATGGCCCGGAACAAGCGGGCCAACCGGAAGACGGAGTTCCTCCTCATGGACCTGGAGCTCTTTTCTGTGCTGGCCGGTCAGCGGCTGCCCTATCCCCGCCAGGAGCTGGAGCGCCTGTGGAAGCTCACCCTGCTTAACCAGTTCCACGACACCCTGCCCGGCTCCGCCATCCGGGAGGTCTACGAGCAGACCAAGGTGGAGTACGCCCAGCTGGCTCAGGAGGGCGGCGCCCTTCTGGAGGCCCGGGCCCAGAGCCTTGTGGAGGAGGCCCCCCAGGCGGTGACCCTCTTCAACACCACGGGCTTTAAGCGGGAGGACGTGGTCTTTCTGGGGGATTTCGACGCCCCCTCCCTGGAGGACGGCGAGGGGAACGCCTATCCGGTGCAGCGCACCGAAGAGGGCGCCGTGGCCTTTGTAAAGGGCCTGCCCTCCAAGGGTTGGAAGGTCCTGCGGGCCGGGAAGGCCCCCGTGGAGGAGTCCCCCTTCCTGCTGGAGGAAAACCGTCTGGAGACCCCCTTCTACATTCTGGAGCTGGGGGAGGACGGGACTTTCGCCCGCCTGTACGACAAGGAGTACGGCCGGGAGGTGTTCCAGCCCGGGGCCAGCGGCAACGCCCTGGTTGCCTTTGAGGACAAGCCCATGAACTACGACAACTGGGACGTGGACGCCTATTACCGGGAGAAGTCCTGGCCCCTGGAGGATGTGTCCTCCCTGCGGTGGACCGAGCTGGGGCCGCTGCGGGCCACCCTGGAGGTGGAGCGCCGCTACGGGGACTCCCTGCTGCGGCAGAAGGTGCGCTTTTACGCCGGCCTGCGCCGGATCGACTTTGAGACCTATGTGGACTGGCACGAGGACCAGCAGCTTTTGAAGGTCCAGTTCCCCCTGGAGATCCACGCCGACGAGGCTACTTTCGACATCCAGTTCGGCAACGTAAAGCGGAAGGTCCACCGGAACACCAGCTGGGAGAAGGCCCGCTTTGAAAGCTGCGGCCAGCGCTGGGCCGACCTGTCCGAGGGGCGCTACGGCGTCAGCCTGCTCAACGACTGCAAGTACGGCCACTCGGTGGAGGACGGGGTGCTGTCCCTCTCCCTCATCAAGTGCGGCCGGGAGCCCAATCCCCAGGCGGACCGGGAAGAGCACTTCTTCACCTACAGCCTGTATCCCCACGGGGGCTCCTGGCAGCAGGGAGGCACCCAGCGCCAGGCCCTCTTCCTGAACCAGCCCCTTCGGGCCCAGCGGGGCGCCGCCTCTCAGGAGGCCTTCAGCTTTGTCTCCACCAGCTGCCCCCACGTGACCCTGGAGACCGTGAAGGCCGCCGAGGATGGGGACGGGGTCATCCTGCGCCTTTACGAGCACGAAAATGCCCGGGGCCCGGTGGACCTCCTCTTCGGCCGGAAGCTGGCCTCTGTGGAGGAGTGCGATCTGCTGGAAAATCCCCTGGCCCCGGTGGAGGCCTCCGGCGCCTTCTGCCGCGTCCCGGTGCTCCCCTACGAGATCAAAACCCTCCGCCTCCGCTTTGCCAAAGACGCCT
>CALWIE010000073.1 GCA_944380625.1 uncultured Clostridia bacterium | reverse complement strand
GGTGGACGCCGATGTCCACAAAGGCCCCAAAGTCCACCACATTGCGCACCGTGCCGGAGAGCCGCATTCCCGGCTTTAGGTCCGAGAGGTCCATCACATCGGTGCGCAGCAGGGGTGGGGGCAGCTGATCCCGGGGGTCCCGGCCGGGCTTTTGCAGCTCCTGTGCAATGTCCCGCAGGGTGGGCACGCCCACCCCGCATGCCTTGGCCGCCTGCTCCTCGCCAATCTCCCCCAGGCGCTGGGAGAGGCCGCCCAACCGGCCCACCTCTTCCAGGGAGTAGCCGCACAGGGAGAGGAGCTTTTCCGCCGCCGGGTAGGACTCCGGGTTGACGGCGGTGTGGTCCAACACGTTGGGGCTCTCCATCACCCGCAAAAACCCGGCGCACTGCTCGAAGGCCTTGGGGCCCAGCTTCGGCACCTTTAAGAGCTCTTTCCGGCTGTGGAAGCGGCCGTGCTCCTCCCGGTAGGCGGCCACATTTTTGGCGACGGCGGAGGTGATGCCCGCCACGCGGCCCAAAAGGGAGGGCGAAGCGGTGTTCAAATCCACCCCAACGGCGTTGACACAGTCCTCCACCACCCCGTCCAAAGCCTGGGAGAGCCGGGCCTGGGGCATATCGTGCTGGTACTGCCCCACGCCGATGGCCTTGGGGTCGATCTTCACCAGCTCCGCCAAGGGGTCTTGCAGGCGCCGGGCGATGCTCACCGCGGAGCGCAGGGACACATCGAACTGGGGGAACTCCTCCGCCCCCAGCTGGGAGGCCGAGTACACCGAGGCCCCCGCCTCGCTGACCACCATGTAAGAGAGGGGCCTGGGGTATTCTTTGCGAAACTCCGCCACGAAGAGCTCCGACTCCCGGCTGGCGGTGCCGTTGCCGATGGCGATGCAGGTCACCCCATGGGCGTCGCACAGCCTCCGCAGCACCCTTTTGGCCTCCTCCACCCGGCTGTGGGGCTTGGTGGGATAGATTACCCCGGTCTCCAGCACCTTGCCGGTGCCGTCTACCACCGCCAGCTTGCAGCCGGTGCGGTAGGCCGGGTCGAATCCCAGGGTGACTTGGTTCTTCACCGGGGGCTGCATCAAAAGGGGGCGCAGGTTCAGGGCGAAAGTGTGGATGGCCCGCTCGTCCGCCATCTCCGTCAGGGCGCTTCGCACCTCCCGCTCCAGAGAGGGGAACAGCAACCGGGACCAGGCGTCCTCCGCCACCTGCTCCAGGAGGGCCCGGTAGGGGTGGCGCCCCGGTACATCCTGAAGCATCCGGGGCAAGGGGCTCTCCGGGCCGGGCAGCACCGAGACCTTCAGATAGCCCTCCTTCTCCCCCCGGTTGACAGCCAGCACCCGGTGGCTTTGCAGCCGCCGGAGGGGCTCTTCAAAGTCGTAGTAGAGGCGGTAGACAGAATCTTCCTCCTTGGCGGCCAGGGACCGGAGGGCGCCGTTTTTCTGGACCATGGCCCGCAGGCGTCCCCGGATGGCGGCGTCGTCGGAAAAGCCCTCGGCCAGGATGTCGCAGGCCCCTTGCAGGGCCTCTTGGGGGGATTCCGCCTGCCCGATGTGGGATTGGGCCAGCTCCTCCGGGGCGGGGCGCAGCCAGCGTCCCTGGGAGTCCCTGCCGGCCTTTAGGAGCTCTGCCAAAGGTTCTAGGCCCTTTTCCCGGGCGATTCCCGCCCGGGTGCGCCGCTTGGGACGGTAGGGCCGGTACAGGTCCTCTACCTCCGCCAGGGTAGCCGCCCGGGAGAGGGCTGCCTCCAGCTCTTTGGTGAGCTTGCCCTGTTCCTCCACCGCCGCCCGGACCTCCTGCCGGCGGGCCTCCAGCCCCCGCAGGTAGGCCAGACGGTCCGCCAGCTCCCGGATGGTCTGGTCGTCCATGCCCCCGTGGCGCTCCTTGCGGTAGCGGGCGATGAAAGGCACTGTGTTGCCCCCGTCCAACAGCTCCACCACCGCGGCGGCGTGCTCGGGCTTTACCTCAAACTCCCGGGCAAGGATCCATGCCAGCTGGTCCATCTCAGGCCTCTCCCCCTTCCGGCTCCAGGCCGAAGTGCCGGGCCAGGTAGTCCTCCGCGTATTCCTCCGGGACCTCCTCCCGGTAAAGGATCTTCCCCAGGGCGTAAATGGTGAACACGTTGTCGATATAGGTCAGGCTCTGCTCGGCCCGGAAAATCCCCACCTTCCGGAACTTGTTGAAGATGGAGCGGGGATGGCGCTCGCAGAAAAAGGAGGGCTGCTCGAAGTCGTAGCTGTTCCAGGGCTCCTCGGTGAAGCCGTAGACCCACTTCCAGGCCTTGCCCTGCTCCTTTTGGCACTCCACCCAGCCGTAAAAATCATCTTTTACGTAGCGGTACTGGCACAGGCCGTCGGTTTGAACCTCGTCCTCCACCAAGCGCAGGGGGCGGCGGGGGGACTCCCCGTAAATCCCCACGTCGCAGATGAAGACGCCGTCGTCGGCCTCCACCCGCAGCACCCGGTGGCGGCGGTCCTGGATGACCTTGGGTTCCCCGTCGATAAAGCGGCCGCAAAACTGGGTGACGGTAAACCCCAGCCCGTTGAGGGCGGCGTTGAGAAGGCCGTTTTGCTCAAAACAATAGCCCCCCCGGCGGCGGGCCACCATCTTGTCAAAGAGGTGGCCCTCCTCCAAAGACAGGGGCACCCCCGCAAGCAGGTCCAGGTTCTCGTAGGGGATGTGGTCCAGGTGGGCCTGCTGGATCGCCGCCAGGGTGCGGCTGGTCCGGTCCGGGGTACCGGTGTAGCCAATGCGGCGGAAATAGGCCTCCAGCTGAGAAGCAGATAAAGCCATAGAAATTCACTCCATTCCTTTTGGTGGGTTTGTATGTTCGACCCGTCAAATTGACCAGCAAAACAAATTATTTTAAAATGATAACACAAATAAATAGAATCCTCAATCTGTGTTTAATATTGCATTGAAAAAATACAGAGAGTTTATATTGACTTTTCCTCTTTTTTCTCCTATGATAATTTCATGAGAAAGGGAACGTGACCGCAGGAAAACTTTTGGCGCTATGTGGGAGGTGTATGATGAACCAACCGTACTTTAGGCTTACAAAAAGTGAAAACGAAATTATGGAACTGATGTGGAAGGAAAACCGGCCCCTCTCCCGCTCGGAGATCATCGAGCTCACCCCGAACCGCTCTTGGAAGCCCGCTTCCATCCATATCCTGCTCAACTCCATGCTGGAAAAGGGGGCCATCCAGGTGGCGGGCTTTGTGCAGAGCACGAAAAACTACGCCCGCACCTTTGTGCCCACCCTGGCCGCCGAAGAGTACGCCATCCTCCAGCTCAAGCGCAGCGGCCCTCTGAACCCCCAGTCCGCCCTGCGGCTGCTCTCCAACCTGGTGGAGGACCTAGACGACCCAGAGGTCCTGGACAAAGCCGCCCAACTGGTGGAAAGGCGGAGGGCCCAGCTGCAGTGAACTCCCGCTAAAAATACCCCCGGGGAGACAGCTCCCCCGGGGGTATTCCTCTGTCCGCAGGCGCCGCGCTCAGATGGACAGCACAGCGGAAACTTTATACATTTTCTCGTCGAACACCCGGGGCATATCCAGGGCCTCGGTGATGTCGAAGTCCACGATGGTTTCGCCCTTCATGGCGACCACCCGGTTGCCGATGCCGTTTTGCAGAAGCTCCACGGCATGGTAGCCCATGCGGCTGGCCACTACCCGGTCCCGGAGGGTGGGAGCGCCGCCCCGCTGCACGTGGCCCAGAATGGTGGCCCGGCTCTCGATGCCGGTCTCCTTCTGGATGCGCTCGGCCAGCTCCTGGGTGTGGCCCACGCCCTCGGCCACCACGATGATGTAGTGGCGCTTGCCCGTGGACTGGGCCAGCTTGATGCGGTCGATCACGTCCCTCTGGAAGTCATAGGGGATCTCGGGCACCAGGGTGGTCAGGGCGCCCACAGCCACGCCGGTGTTCAGGGCGATGTCACCGCAGCGGCGGCCCATGACCTCCACCACGCTGCACCGGTCGTGGGACTCGGTGGTGTCGCGGATGCGGTCGATCATCTCCATGGCGGTGTTCAGGGCGGTATCGTAACCGATGGTGTAATCGGTGCAGGCAATGTCGTTATCGATGGTGCCGGGCACGCCGATGGTGAGGATGCCCTCGCCGGTCAGGTCCCGGGCGCCCCGGAAAGAGCCGTCGCCGCCGATGACCACCACGCCGTCAATGCCCAGCTTGCGGCAGGTGTCGGCAGCCTTTTTCACCCCTTCGGGGGTGTTGAACTCGGGGCTGCGGGCGGTGAACAGGGCCGTGCCGCCGTGCTGCATAATATCAGACACGCTGCGCATGGACATCTCCTTCAGGTCGCCGTGGAGCAGGCCGTTGTAACCGCGCATGACGCCGTAGACCTTCATGCCGAAGCCCAGGCCTGTGCGGACCACCGCGCGCACTGCCGCGTTCATTCCGGGGGCGTCGCCGCCGCTGGTCAATACTGCAATACTTTTCGCACCCATTGTAGATTCCTCCAACTATTTCAAATCGGGCGGGACCGCCCACAAAGCCGAACTATATCATTTGCTATTATACCAAAAGTGGGAAAATTATCAAGGGGGTTTGCCAAGATTTTACGGGGCAGACACCCTTTTTTTAGCGTTTTGCTCCATAATAGGCCACATTTTCCTCCCCTAATAGGGCCCGCAGGGCCCGCAGCAAGGGGCGGTTGACGTCCACCCGGTATTGGGCCGGAGCCCGCAGCAGCTTGCCGGTGTCCCGGAAGGAGAGGTACAGGTCCTCGCCGCCGTCGAAAACGGCGATATAGGCCATGGCCTTCCGGTAACGGGGGTCGTCCCGGGAGTCCAGCCGCAGGTAGAGCCCGGGCCGCCGGGCCTTGCCGGCGGAGGCCTTCTCCGGCTTGGGGGAGGCCGGGACGGAGACCGTGTTGCAGATGAGCTCCGGGTCTTTGTCCTCGGAGAAGCTCAGCTTGCCGGAGACCTCTACCACCGCCCCCTCGTGAAGGAGGCCGCCGTACTGCTCCAAGGCGCTGGGAAAGGCCAGGGCCGTGAGGGCCCCGTACATGTCCTCCAGGGTGACAAAGGCCATTTGGGCGTTGTTTTTCGTGGCCTTTTTCCGCAGGCCCGCCACCATCCCCAGGACGGTGACCCACTGGCCGTCCTGGTAGCGGCCTGTCCCCTGCTCCCCGGCGCTTTGGAGGATTTCGTCCATACGGGCATAGCCTCCCTGCTGGTACAGCCCCCCGTAGGCGGCCATGGGGTGGCCGGAGAGGTACATGCCCGTCACCTCTTTTTCCATGGCGAGCTTGTCCGCCACAGGGAACTCCTCCGCCCGTTCCAGCTCCGGTTCCCCGTTCCCTCCGGGCCGGGGGGAGTCGAAAAACCCCAGCTGGCCCTCGATGTTCCGGCGCTTGTCCGCCTCCAGGGAATCCATCACCCGCTCTACGGAGAGGAGCATCTCCCGGCGGTTGTTCCCCAGGCCGTCCAGGGCCCCGCACTTGACAAGGCTCTCTATGGCACGGCGGTTTAGGTCCCGGCCGGCCATGCGCTTGCAGAAGTTGTAGAAGGAGGTGACCTCCCCGCCTCCCCGGCGCTCCTCCACCATACGGGAGATCACCCCCCGGCCCAGGTTTTTCACAGCTTGCAGGCCGAAGCGGATGCTCTTGCCCACCACGGTGAAGCCGGTATCGCTGTAGTTGACGTGGGGCGGCAGCACGGAGATCCCCAGATGGGAGCACTCCTCGATATACTCCGCCACCTTCCCCGCCTGGCCCAGCACGCTGGAGAGCAGGGCCGCCATATACTCGCAGGGGTAGTGGCACTTGAGGTAGGCGGTCTGGTAGGCCAGCACCGCATAGCCCGCCGCGTGGGGCTTGTTGAAGGCGTAGGAGGCAAAGCTCTCGATCTCCTGGAAGAGCCCTTGGGCGGTGGGCTCATCCACGCCCCGGCGCAGGCAGCCGTCGATCTCCCAGGAGCCGTCCTCCCGCCGCTTGCCGCGGAGGAACACCTCCCGCTCCCGCTCCAGGACGTCGTGCTTTTTCTTGGCCATGGCCCGGCGGACAATATCCGCCCGGCCCAGGGAGTAGCCCGCCAGGTCCCGGAAGATCTGCATCACCTGCTCCTGGTAGATGATGCAGCCTCCGGTGGGCTCCAGGATGGGCCGAAGAAGGGGATGGCGGTACTTCACCTGGGAGGGGTTCCTGCGGCTCTCCACGTACTGGGGGATAAACTGCATGGGCCCGGGCCGGTACAGGGAGATGATGGCGATCAAATCTTCCACGCAGGCGGGCTGGGCCTGGGTGAGCAGGCGCTTCATGCCCGGGGACTCCAGCTGGAAGACCCCTTCGGAATTTCCCTGGGAGAGCATGTGGAACACCTTGGGGTCGTCCTGGGGGATGCTCTCCACGGAGAAGCCCGGCTCCCGGCGGGCCACCATCCTCTGGGCGTGGTCGATCACCGACAGGTTCCTAAGGCCCAAAAAGTCCATCTTTAAAAGGCCCAGCTCCTCAATGGCGGTCATGGTGTACTGGGTGACCACCGCGTCGTCGTTTTTGGAAAGGGGCACGTAGTCCATCACCGGCCGGTCGGTGATGACCACCCCGGCCGCGTGGGTAGAGGCGTGGCGGGGCATGCCCTCCACCTTGCGGGCCATGTGGAACAGCTCCCCCACCTGGGGGTCGGACTCCACCTTTTCCCGCAGCTCCTTGGACTGTTTGAGGGCCGTATCCAGGGTCATGCCCAGGGAGAAGGGCACCAGCTTTGCCACCTGGTCCACCTTTCCGTAGGGGATGTTCAAAGCCCGGCCCACATCCCGCAGGGCGGCCCGGGCGGCCATGGTGCCGAAGGTGACGATCTGGGCCACGTGGTCGGAACCGTACTTGTCCACCACGTAGGCGATGATCTCGTCCCGGCGCTCGTCGGAAAAATCGATGTCAAAGTCGGGCATGCTCACCCGCTCCGGGTTGAGAAAGCGCTCGAAGAGCAGGTCGAAGCGCATGGGGTCCACGTTGGTGATGCCCAGGCAGGAGGCGGCCAGGCTCCCGGAGCCGGAGCCTCGGCCCGGCCCCACGGGGATCTCCACGCTGCGGGCATAGCGGACAAAGTCCCAGACGATCAGATAGTAGTTCACATACCCCATCTGGGCGATGACCCCCATCTCGTACTCCAGCCGGTCCCGGGTGGCCTGGGGCGGGTCCTCCCCATAGCGGCGCAAAAGGCCCTCCCGGCACAGGCGCTGGAAAAATACCAGGTTCTCGCTGCCGTCCGGGGTGGTGAAGGCGGGAAGCTTCGTCTTGCCGAACTCCAGCTCCACCTGGCAGCGCCGGGCGATCTTCCCGGTGTTTTCCAGGGCCTCGGGCACATCGGGGAACAGGGCGGCCATCTCCTCCCCGCTTTTGAGGTAGAACTGGTCGGAGCCAAACTCCAGGGCGTCCCCATCCTCCAGGGTGCGCCCGGTTTGGATGCACAAAAGCACCCGGTGCATACGGCTGTCCTCCGGGGCGATGTAGTGGCAGTCGTTGGTACACACCAGAGGGATGCCCGTCTCCCGGGAGAGCCGGATGAGCTGGGGGTTTATCCGCTTTTGCTCCGGTAGGCCGTGGTCCTGGAGCTCCAGGAAGAAGTTTTCCTCCCCAAAGATCTCCCGGTAGCCCAAAGCGGCCTTCAGGGCCCCGTCGTAGTCCCCCCGGGAAAGGGCGCGGGGGATCTCCCCGGCAAGGCACGCGGACAGGGCGATGAGCCCCTCGTGGTGCTGGGCCAAAAGGTCTAAATCCACCCGGGGCTTGTTGTAAAAGCCCTCCACCCAGGCCTTGGACACCAGGGCCAGCAGGTTCCGGTAGCCGGTGTTGTTTTCGCACAGGAGCACCAGGTGGCGGCTTTCCCCGTCCAGCTCGTGGACCCTGTCGAACCGGGTGCGGCGGGCCACGTAGACCTCGCAGCCGATCACCGGGTGGATGCCCCGCTTTTTCGCGGCCTTATAAAAATCGACCACGCCGTACATGCAGCCGTGGTCGGTGATGGCCACCGCTTCCTGCCCCAGCTCTTTCGCGGCGTCCAGCAGCCTCTCGATCCGGCAGGCGCCGTCCAAGAGGCTGTATTCCGTGTGTACGTGCAGATGGGCAAAAGCCACTGCGCTCCCTCCTTTCCTAGGTCAAGCCCCGCCTTCCTCCAGGGAGGCCAGATACTCCTCGGTCACCTCCAGCCAGAAGTAGTACTCCATGCCGATGTTCTCCCGGGAGGTGCCCCAGTAGCACTCCTCGCACACAAGGTAGACCCCGGGCTCCCGGGGGCACTGGAAGGAGCCGGCGGTCTCGGTGTAGACCCGGCCCTCCTCGTTGTAGATGGTAAAATAAAAGTCCCCGTTGTCGGAGCGGCCCTCGAACAGGATGGAGGTGGAGTGCCCGAACACCGCCCGGGGGGCCTTATCCCCCACCTCGGCGGGGACCAGCCTGCGGGACTCTTCCCGCTCCCCTTTGTGGGTGGTGTAGATCTGGTGGGAGAGGGGGGTGTACTCCTGCCCTTCGCTCTTGAGGGTGACCTGGCCCACTTCCGGCTCGCCGCCGCCCACCCCTCCCAGCAGGAGGTACATAGAGAGCAAAATGAAGGACACCATCAAAAGGGCCCCGCCGTACACGGCCAGCTTCATCCGCCAGCTGCCCTCCACCTTCATGGCGTCCAGGCGCTTGCACAATCTCTCCTTCAGTGCCAATTCCATTCCCCTTTCCCGGTTTTACAGCAGGTTGTCGATGCCCCGCTCCTTCATGATCTTCTCCCCCAGGGCCAGGATCCTCTGGAGCCGGTGGTTGGCCCCGCTGCGGGTGAGCCCCAGCCGCTGGCCCAGCTCCCGCAAGGTCATGTCCGGGTGGTCCAGCCGCAGCCGGGCCAGCTCTTGAAGCTCCTCCGGCAGGGCCCCGAGGCCCACCGTGTCGCTGATGGCGGCAATGGCGGCGGTCTGCCGGGCCGAGGCGGAATAGGTCCGGTCCATGTTGGCGGTCTCAAAGTTCGTTTTGCGGTTGATGTTGTTTTTCACTTCTTTGTACATCTTCACCTGCATGAGCTCCATGGCGGCCCCCGGGGCCCCCAGGTAGGTGAGCAGGTCCTCGATGGGGCCGCTCTCCTTCAGGTAGACCACAAAGCTCCCTTTGCGCTCCGTCACCGCCGGGGACAGGGAAAAGGAATCCACCTCCCCCAGCAGGGTGTACAGGCCGTTGGCCAGGTTCCTGTGGGCCACGGCGAACTCCAGGTGGTACTCCTTGCCCGGGTCGGTGGCGGTGCCGCAGGCCAAAAACGCCCCCCGCAGAAAGGCGGCCGTGCAACACTCGTTTTCCAGGTTGGCCCGGTTTATGCGGAGGCTTGCCTCTTTGCCCGTGTGGCCAAACTCCTCCAAAAGGGCTTGCCGGGAACCGGGCTCCGGAAGGGAGACCCGGTAGGCCGGGCGCTTGCGCC
The DNA here is from genome assembly GCA_944380625.1 of uncultured Clostridia bacterium. The sequence continues at coordinate 5,375 of CALWIE010000073.1, read as the reverse complement.
GGCTGACCCCAAAGGAGAGCTCTCCGGAGATCCCGGCCCCCGCGGCCGCCAGCTCCAGCATCCGCCGGGCCACCGCGCTGTTCTCCGTCACAAAGGCGCTCTCCTTTAAGGTGAAGCACCGGGAGAACAGCCACGCCCCGTAGCACTCCGCCCGCAGGCAGCACTCCCGCTTGAACTCCACTTTGCACAGCTCGTTTTTGATGTCGGATGAAAAGGACACGGCGGCGGCACCTCCCTTTTTCCAATCCGCCCGGCAGGGCGGGGCTTTAAAATTTCTTCATATCCCGGTGGGTGACGCTGGCCTTGACGCCCTTTTCGGCCAGGTGATCCCGCATGTATTGGGCCAGGGCCACCGAGCGGTGGTGGCCGCCGGTGCAGCCCACAGCGATGACCAGCTGGCTTTTTCCCTCCTTGGAGTAGAGGGGCAAAAGGTAATCCACCAGGTCTGTAAAGCGGGAGACAAAGCCCTTTGTCTCCTCTTTTTCCATGACGTAGTCCCGCACCGGGGCGTCCAGGCCCGTCAGTGGCCGCAAGGCCTCGTCGTAAAAGGGGTTCGGGAGGCACCGCACGTCGAAGACCAAGTCTGCCTCCATGGGGATGCCGAACTTGAAACCAAAGCTGATGCAGTGGACCGACAGGGAGTCCTGCACGCCGGGGAGGAACAGCTCGCTGATGCGGGCTTTCAGCTGGGTGGGGGACACCAGGGAGGTGTCGATCACATAGTCGGAGCACTCCTTCACGGGCTTGAGCATCTCCCGCTCCAGCCGGACGGCCTGCTCCAGGGCGCCTCCCAGCTCGTCGGCCAAGGGGTGCCTGCGGCGGGTCTCCTGGAAACGGTTCACCAGCACCCGGTCGGAGGAATCCAAAAAGAGGATCCGGTAGGGCTTTTTATCCCGCTTGAGGGTCTCCAGGGCCGTGAAGAAGGATTTGAACAGCTCCCCGCCCCGGGTGTCCGTCACCACGGCGGCCCGGTTCCGGGGGCCCTCCGACTTGAGGCACAGGTCGTAAAACACGGGGATCAGCGCCGGGGGCAGGTTGTCCACACAGAAAAAACCGATGTCCTCCATGGCGTGCATAGCGCGGGTCTTCCCCGCGCCGGACAGCCCTGTTACAATGACGAACTCCATAGCGCTCCCCCTCACTCTTCCCCGGTCACCCGGACCTCCGTCTCCAGACGGACACCCTTTTTCTCAAACACTTCCTCTTGGATCTGTCGGATGAGCTCCCGCACATCCCGGCAGGTGGCCCCGCCGGTGTTGACGATGAACCCGGCGTGCTTTTCGCTCACCTGGGCGCCCCCCACCTGCCGGCCCTTCAGGCCGCACTCCTCGATGAGGGCCGCGGCGAAATACCCCTGGGGCCGCTTGAACACGCTGCCGGCGCTGGGCATGTCGTAGGGCTGTTTGTCCTTGCGGCGGCCCATCAGCTCCTCCATTTGGGCGGCGATCTGGTGGGGGTCGCCGGGGTGCAGGCGGAACTCCACCCCGGTGATGATGTCCCGCCCGCCGGTGTAGCGGCTCTTGCGGTAGGAAAACTGCAGGGCTTCCCCCGCGGCCTCCCCCGGCTCCCCCTCGGGGGTGATGTGGAACACCCGTTCCACCACGTCCTTCATCTCGCCGCCGTAGGCGCCGGCGTCCATATAGGCCGCCCCGCCCACGGACCCGGGGATGCCCCAGGCAAACTCCAGCCCGGAGAGGCCCCGGTCCCGGGCAAAGGCGCACAGGGAGGCAAGGCTGGCCCCCGCCCCCGCCCGGAGCAGCCCGCCGCCCAAGAGCTCCACCTTTTTAAAGTCCCCGGAGAGGTAGAGGACCACGCCCCGGATGCCCCTGTCGCCGACCAGCAGGTTCGAGCCCTTCCCCAGGATCAAAAAGGGCAGGCCCTCCCCCCGGAGGGCTTGGAGCAGCCCCGAAAGCTGGGGCAAGGTCTCTACGGTGACGAAGCGGTCCGCCGGGCCGCCGATCCGGAAGGTGGTGTGCCGGCTCATGGGCTCCCCTTCCACACAGGGGCAGCCCAGCCGCTGGGCGGCCTGGTCAAAAGATGTATATTGCAGCGCCATAGGGTCTCCTTTCAGCTTCTCCGCTGGAAAACATCTGAATAGCGGGAGAGGTAGTCGTTGAGCCGTTCGGCCGAAGCGTTGAGCACCAGCTCCTCGGGGAAATCGATCTCCCGGAGCAGCTCCAGCGCCTGGGTGAAATTGCCCACCTGGGTCTCGAAGTGGGCGTCGGAGTTGACCACCAGGGGCACCCCATACTTCTTGCAGGCCAGGGCGATCTTTTTGCAGTTTCTCATGTTTTCCTTCCGGGCCTGGAAGGAGTGGTTGTTGATCTCCACCAGCTTGTGGTTCTCCCCAAACACCGGGATCACCTTGTCGTAGTCGTAGGCAAAGAGAGGGTCCCCGCTGTGGCCGATCACGTTCACCTTGGGGTTTTTCGCCACCTGAAGCCACAGGTGGGTGCTCTTCTCCACGTCCGGGTCCCGAAGGCCCTCCAGGGGCAGGTGGTGGATGGAGGCCACCACCCAGTCCAGGCGCTCCCCGTCCTTGGGCTCGATGTCCAACCGGCCCTCAAAGTCCAGGACGTTGGCCTCGATCCCTCCCAGGAGCATCACCCCCCGGTAGTGCAGGGGCAGCTCTTGCAGGCAGGAGAAGTACCACTCCCGGGGGGCGCCGGGCATGGTGCGGGCGTGGTCGGTGATGGCCAGGGCGTAAAGGCCCCGCTCCGCCGCGGCCCGGACCATCTCCGTCACGGTGCTGTAGGCGTGGGTGGAGGCGATGGTGTGGGTGTGAAGGTCCGCTACAATTGTATATGCCTGTTTCATCAAATATCCAGATCCTTTTTTATGGATTCGCCCTGGAGCTCGCTGACATCTACCCCCATGCTGGAGAGGAGCTCCTGGGCGGCGTTGTAACCCATTTTCTTCTGGCGGTTGTTCATGGCCGCCACCTCGATGATGATGGCCAGGTTCCGGCCGGGCTTTACGGGGATGGTCATCACCGGCACGCGGATGCCCAAGATCTCTGTGTACTCGCTGTCGATGCCCATGCGGTCGTACACCTTGGTGGCGTCCCAGAGCTCCATGTTGATGCACATGTCGATCTTCTCCGACATCTTCACGGCGCCCATGCCGAAGATCCGACGGGCGTTGATGATGCCGATGCCCCGCAATTCGATAAAGTGGCGGATGTTCTCCGGCGCCTGGCCCACCAGGGACTTGCTGGAAACCCGGCGGATCTCCACCGCGTCGTCGGCGATGAGCCGGTGGCCCCGCTTGATGAGCTCGATGGCGGTCTCGCTTTTGCCCACGCCGCTGTCCCCCACCAGGAGGATGCCCTCGCCGTAGACCTCGATGAGGACCCCGTGGCGGGTGATGCGGGGGGCCAGCTCCACATTGAGCAGGGAGACCAGGTCCGCCACCACGTTGGAAGTGGAGTCCTTCGAGGAGACCAGGGGGATCTCGTACCGGTCGGCGGCCTGGCGCATAAAGGAGCAGGGGTCGATCCCCCGGGCCACGATCACCGTGGCGGGGTGCAGGGCGAAAAAGCGGTCGATGGCCTCGGCCTTTTTCTCCTCCCCCAGGCTGTTGAGCATGGCCATCTCCGAGCGGCCCAGCACCGTGATCCGGTGGGGGTCGAAATAATCGCAGAAGCCATAGAGCTCCAGCCCCGGGCGTATCACGTCCCGGGAGCGGATTAAAATCTCCTCTGCGGACCGGGGCAGGTGGACTTCCCGCAGGCCCAGGTCTTTGATGATGCGGGCCAGGGGGATGGTGTATTCTTCAATCATGGCAAACATCCTCTCTATCCTATGGAGCTTTCCCCCACCCATACTGCGGAACGGGAGCTTTTCCATCAGGCTTTATTATAAACGAAGCCGGGGAAAAAATAAAGAGCGCTTTTCCCCTTGGAAGGCCCTCCAGGAAATTTTTTTGGAAATTTCAAATTTCCCCCTTGCATTTTTAGGTCCCGTGTATTATAATAATCAAGCTGGCTGATGAAGCGCAGCCCCATTTCATAGCGCGGGGTGGAGCAGTTCGGTAGCTCGTCGGGCTCATAACCCGAAGGTCGTAGGTTCAAATCCTGCCCCCGCAACCAAAGAATTCCAGCAGGCCCCTGTGGGTCAGCTGGAATTTTTCGTTTCAGGCGCCCCTCTCCCCCTGTCATAGAGGAGGGCCCGCGCCGGTACAATGAGTAAAACAAAAAAGGAGTGGTTGTCACGGAAAGCCTGCTGTTCTGTCTCAAATCCTTCCTGCTGGGGATTGTGGAGGGCATTACGGAGTTCCTCCCCATTTCCTCCACGGGCCACCTGATCGTCTTCGAGGACCTGCTGCGGTTCGAGGCCTCGGAGGAGTACATCAACACCTATTCCTACGTGATCCAACTGGGGGCCATCCTGGCGGTGATCGTGCTGTACCGGAAAAAGATCTTCGCCACCCTGCAAAACCTCTTTCCCAAAAAGGAGAACGGGGCCTGGGTGCGCCCCTACGCCCAGACAGGCCTGCGCTTTTGGATCACCCTGGCGGTGGCCTGCATCCCCGGCTTTTTGGTGGTGATGATTCTGGGAGACGCAGTGGACACCTACCTGTTCAACGCTGTGAGCGTCTCCATTGTGCTGGCCCTGGGGGGCGTGGCCATGATCTTGGCGGAACGCTTCCACCCGAAGAAGCCCTCCCGCCCCCAAGAGGGGAAGTGGCTGTGGGTCTCCACCAAGCAGGCCTTGATCGTGGGCTGCTTCCAGTGCCTCTCTGTGATTCCCGGCATGAGCCGCAGCGCCTCCACCATCATCGGCGGGTGGTTCGCCGGCCTGTCCACTACGGCCAGCGCGGAGTTCTCCTTTTTCCTGGCCATCCCGGTGATGATTGGCATGAGCTGCCTGAAGCTGCTGCAGATGGGTGGGTTCGGCTCCATGAACGGGACGGAGCTGGCAAGCCTGGCTGTGGGGTTTGTGGTCAGCTTTGGGGTGGCCCTGGTGGTGGTGAAGAAGTTTATCGCCTTCCTCCAAAAAAAGCCCATGAGGGTTTTCGCCGTCTACCGGATCCTCTTTGGCCTTCTGGTTTTGGCTTTGAGCCTTTCGGGGCTGGTCTCCTTTGCGGAGGCCTAACCGGGGGCAAACCCGTAAAAGCTGCCGCGAAACTGCGGCGGCTTTTCTTTTGCCCAAAAAGCCTTTTCCTCTCTCGCGGCGCAGCCCTCAAAGAGGAACGGCCTCTCTCCCCCAAGCCGGAAATGGGCAAAGCAAAAAGGCCGCAGTTTCCTGCGGCCCTTTTGCTTTTAATGAGGATGTATTTTAGAAGACTTATACGCTTGTCTTTCTTCCAGCCAGGAGGTTAGCGCTGGAAGGTGGCCAGGGACATGCCGTTGACGTTCACGTAGAACAGGCCCT
>CALWIE010000072.1 GCA_944380625.1 uncultured Clostridia bacterium | reverse complement strand
GCCACTCCGCCTTCACCGGCATGGCCATCGGCGCCATCTGCGGCTTCTCGGAGCCCACCTGGGCGGCGGTCCTTTTCGCGATTTTCTTTGCGCTGCTCTTTAATGTGGTGCGCCGGCGCACCCACCTGGCCAGCGACACGGTCATCGGCGTCTTTTCCTCCACCGCCGTGGCCCTGGGTATCTTCCTGTCCACCCTGGGGGGGAGGTCCTTCACCAAGTTCAACAGCCTGCTCATCGGGGATATCCTGTCGGTGGAGCCGGGGAAAATTGCCCTGCTGGCGGCCATCCTGGCCCTTGTTGTGCTGCTCTGGTGCCTGTCCTTCAACCAGCTGATGCTCTCCGCCGTCCATCCCGCCCTGGCCGACAGCCGTGGGATCAAGGTGTTCTGGCAGGAGACGGTGTTCTCCGTGGCCATCGCCGTGGTGGTCACCCTGTCCATGACCTGGGTGGGCCTGCTGGTCATCAACTCCCTGCTGGTACTGCCCGCGGCAGCGGCCCGAAATGTGGCCCGGAACATGACGCAGTACCACCTTGTGTCCCTGGCGGGAGCGCTGACGGCGGGGATCGCGGGGCTTATGACCTCCTACTACATCAACGCCTCCGCCGGTTCGGCCATCACCCTCTATCTGGCGCTCTGGTTCTTTTTGTCCTTCCTCTTCCGGAAACGGGGATAAGAAATCCCCCGCATCCCTGCCAAACCAGGAATGCGGGGGATTTTTGTCGGCTGATTTCAATTACGGCGTGTCGATGTCCACCAGAATGTTGTCGGTGCCGTGCTCCTCAAACTCGGAGATATAGGCGTCAATGCGGCTGGCCAGTTCGGCGTAGTTGCTCTCGTCGATGGGCACGTCGTCCATGTCCCGGCGGGCCAGGTCCTCGGCCAAAATATCGAAAAAGACATTGTTCTCATACTCCATAATGGCCTCGTGGATGCCGCCCTCCACAAAGGCGCGGGAGGGGACGATCTCCCCCTGATAGAGCTCGGCCAGGGAGGGCATGCCCTCCGCCGCGGCTTTGCCGAACAGCAGACTCTCCACCTCGTCATAGTCGGCAAAGCGCTGGTCACCCCGGGTGGAGTTCAAAATCCAGTTTCCGATGTAGACCATGTCCAGCAGACGGAGAAACTGCTTCTTGTTCAATTCCAGGTTCATAAAGCGGGACCTCCTTTCCTGGAACAGAAGGGCCTTGGTATTACATATTATAATCGGCGGGCGGGATTTGTCAAATGGAGATAGGAGGGAACAAGGCCGGTATCCCCGGAAAATTTTCCTTGTTTTTCCGGAGAAAATGGCATAAAATAAACAAGATTGGGGAGTAATCCCTGGAAGAGGCGGTCCGTCTCTTTACAGGGGGGCGGAAAGCGTGTATAATACCTCCACCTGCCCGGTTTACCGGGGGGAATCCACAGCTATGCCGGAGGCGTCTCAATGGAAAAAGACGTTGTCATCTCCATCAAAGGGATGCAGAACTATGAGGGCGAGGACTCGGACACCATCGAGCTGGTGACCGAGGGGCGCCTGACCCGGGACGAGGGGGGTTATACCTTGTCGTATCAGGAGAGCGAGCTCACCGGACTGGAGGGCACCCTCACCACCAGCCAGGTGGAGGGGGAGCAGGTCACCCTCATGCGGGTAGGGGAGGTCAACTCCCAGATGGTCTTTCAGGAGGGCCGCCGCCATCTCTCCATGTATAATACACCTTATGGCGCCATGGCCATTGGGGTGAATACCCGCCGCCTGCTGGCCGAGCTGAACGACCAGGGCGGGGACATCGAAATTGACTATGCCATTGAAATCGACCACGCCATCGCGGGGCGGAATATGTTCCAGATCAAGGTGAAAGAGGCGGACGGCATCAGCCTGAAGCAGTGAACGGATTGAAGAGAAAGAAAAAGGTGTGATTGCATTGTCAAACATGATAAAGGCCGCCCGTGAGCAGGTGGCCCAGCTGACTCAGCAGGCCTATGAGAGGGCCGCCGCCCAGGGCCTTCTGCCCGCCGGCGTGCAGGTGAAGGCGACCATTGAAATTCCCAAGGATACCGCCCACGGAGACTACGCCTCCTCCTTTGCCATGGCGGGGGCCAAGGCCCTGCACATGGCCCCCCGGGCCATTGCCCAGCTCATCGTGGACAACCTGGAGCTGGAGGGCAGCTACTTCCGAAAGGTGGAGATTGCCGGCCCCGGCTTTTTGAACTTCACCCTGGGTCCCAAGTGGTACGGCGAGGTGCTTTCCGCCGTGGAGACCGAAGGGGGTCAGTACGGCCGGAGTGACGAGGGCCATGGCAAGCGGGTGATGGTGGAATTTGTCTCCGCCAATCCCACCGGTCCCATGCACATGGGCAACGCCCGGGGCGGCGTGCTGGGCGACACCCTGGCCAATGTGCTGCAGCGGGACGGCTGGGATACCTGGAAGGAGTTCTATGTCAACGACGCCGGCAACCAGATTAACAAGTTTGCCGTGTCCATCAACGCCCGGTACATGCAGCTCATTCTGGGGGAGGAGAACTTCCCCTTCCCCGAGGAGGGCTACCACGGGGACGACATCAAGGCGCTGGCCCGGGCCATCTACGACGAGCACGGGGACAGCTGGAAGGACCTGCCGGAGGAGGAGCGGCTGAGCAGGCTGGCGCAGTACGGCCTGTCCGTCAACATTCCCAACATGAAGAGCGACCTGCGCCGCTACGGCATCGAGTACGACCAGTGGTTCTTCGAGTCCTCCCTCCACGACAGCGGCTACGTGGCCGACACCGTGGACAAGCTCACCGCCCTGGGCTGGACCTACGAGAAGGAGGGGGCATTGTGGCTGGCCACCTCCCGTATCCTGGAGGAGACCTACCGGAAGGCGGGCAAGAGCGAGAAGGACATCGCCAAGCTGGACCTGAAGGACGACGTGCTCCGCCGGGCCAACGGCTTCTACACCTACTTCGCCGCGGACATCGCCTACCACCGGAACAAGTTTGAGGTCCGGGGCTTTGACAAGGTCATCAACATCTGGGGCGCCGACCACCACGGCCACGTGGCCCGGCTGAAGGGGGCCATGGACGCCCTGGGCCTGGACGGCACCAACCGGCTGGACATCGTGCTGATGCAGCTGGTGAAGCTGCTGCGGGACGGCGAGGTGGTCCG
>CALWIE010000071.1 GCA_944380625.1 uncultured Clostridia bacterium | reverse complement strand
CGAAAGAGGTTACAGGATGATCTCCCCGTCCACGGTGCCGGGCAGGGCGGCGGCGTTGGACTCGTCGGTATCCACGTGCATGGCCAGGGCGTACTTGGGGCTGACGCGGCACACCACGTCGCCGAAGGTCAGGCTGCGGCCGTTGTAGTCCACCTTGACGGAGACCACCTGCTTGTCCACCACACCGGCCTCTTTGGCCTCGTCGGGATTGAAGTGAATGTGGCGCTTGGCGGCGATAACGCCCTTTTCAATGGTCACTTCCCCAGCGGGGCCCCGCAGGGTGCAGCCGGGGGTGCCCTCCAGGTCGCCGGACTCCCGGATGGGGGCGGTGACACCCAGCTTGCGGGCGTCGGTCAGGGAGATCTCCACCTGGGTCTCGGGACGGGTGGGGCCCAGGATGGACATTTTCATGGAACCCTTGGGGCCCACCACCTCCACCTTCTCCTCGCAGGCAAACTGACCGGGCTGGGACAGGTCCTTCTTGTTGGTGAGGGCAGCGCCCTTTCCGAACAGGGCCTCCAGATCCGCCTCGGACACATGGACGTGGTGGGCGGATGTTTCAACCATTACTTTCATGGGAAGTTCCTCCTTTAAACGTTCTCGTTTTCACCATTATTGTACTACCCCGGAAGGAAAAATTCAACATCAATTTACAAGCCCCCCGCCCCTGTGCTATAATGGCGGAAAGGAATTTGGGAGCGAGGGGAAGTTTATGATCCACCAATGGAGCGAGCTGGAAAACGCCTGCCTGAACTGCCGCAAGTGCGGCCTGTGCGAGACCCGCCACCACGTGGTGCTGGGGGTGGGGAACCCCCAGGCGAAGGTCCTGTTTGTGGGCGAGGGCCCCGGGGAAAACGAAGACCTCCAAGGGGAGCCCTTTGTGGGCCGGGGCGGGCAGCTTTTGGACAAGCTGCTGGCCGCCGTGGACCTGGACCGGAAGAGCAATATCTACATCACCAACATCGTCAAGTGCCGGCCGCCCCAGAACCGGGATCCCCGCCCCGAAGAGCAGGAGGCCTGCATCGGCTGGCTGCGCAACCAGTTTGCCCTGATCCGCCCCAAGATCCTGGTGTGCCTGGGCCGCATCGCCGGACAAAAGCTGATAAAACCCGATTTGAAGATCACCAAGGAGCACGGCATCTTTTTTGAGAAGGGCGGCACCTTGATGATGGCCACCCTCCACCCCGCCGCCCTGCTGCGCAACCCCGCCCAAAAGCCCGCGGCCTTTGAGGACTACTTAAAGCTGCGGGAGAAGATTGACGAATTGGGATGTGACATCGCAAAAAAGGGATAAAACCCATAAGAAGCGCCGGGGAGATCTCCTCGGCGCTTCTTTCATCTACAACTTCACGCAAGATACAGGGTCCGCAAAAGCTCTTTGCCTACCGCTGTACGGAATATCTGCTTTTCGAGCCTTTCAACGGCGGGGCGCTCCATGCCGCCCTCGAAAATATTGACCAGGAAATCCGCCTCCACCAAAGCCTGATAGTCCGCCCCATTGATGGCGGAATAGGTGTGGTGGTGGCCCACCAAAAAGCACACCCGCTCCACAAAGGTGGGAGGGTAGCCCAGTTCCTCCAGCATGGCCTTCGCCATGGCGGGGCCCTCCTTTTCCTGGTAGGGGCCGGCGGAGCTGCCATACTTTTCCAAGCTAGGGCGGATGCCTATGTCGTGGACCAGGGCCGCCGCTTCCAGCAGCTGGCGTGTCTGGGGCGGGTAGCCCTCCCCCTCCCCAATAATCTTGGCGAAGCCGTGGACCTTGAGGAAATGGTTGACCCGCTGGACGCAGCCCCCCTCGTATTGGCACATGGCCCGCATCAGGGCGCCGTTATCCTGGGGCATGGGCTTTCCCTTGGCGAACTCCTGGGCGGTGAGGGAGTAGCAGCAGAGGTCCAGCACCGTGCCGTCAAAGATGCGGGCGGCCTGTCGCAGGACCCCCTCCCGGCGGAAACCGCACTTTTCGATCACCCGGCGGGAGCGCTGGTTGTGGGGGTAGTGGTTGGCTGTGACAAAGGAGAGGCCCAGCTCCTCAAAGCCGTGCCGGAGCACCGCCTGGGCGGCCTCGGTCATGTACCCTTTGCCCCACTGCTCCCGGCCCAGGGCGTAGCCCAGCTCCCGGCAGCGGGGAATGTCCGGCCGGCGGCCGTCCAGGTCCAGGGCGATGGAGCCGGCGGCCCGCCCCGTCTCCTTGGGGACGATGGCCCAGGTGAGGGAACCTCCCTCCCCGGCATGGATCCAGCCCTGCAGGATCTTTCGGGACTCCTCCCGGCTTTCGTGAGGTTTCCAGCCGGCGCTTGGGCCCACTTGGGGATCCCGGGCGTAGGCGTAAAGGTCCTCCAGGTCCTCCTCCCGCCAGGGGCGGAGAAGCAGCCGCTGTGTCTCGATGGTTTTCATAACTCTAGCCTCCTCCCTGGGTTTTTGGGCCAGTATAGCGATCTTTTTACGGGTTGTCAAGGGGTTCGCCGGTGGAAAGGGCCGCTTTCAGCTTCCGGCGGCGGTAGAGGAACTGGTCCACCACCACCAGCAGGGCCCCGGCGATGACCACGAGATAATAGGTGAAAAAGCGCCAGACCATCACGGCGGCGTACAGGTCGTTGTTTACAAAGTAGTTGCGGAAAAAAGAGGAGAAGCCGATCTCCTGGGCGCCGGAGGCCCCGGGCATGGGCATGAAGGACACGGAGACCTGGAGCAGGCTCTGGACCGCCACGATCTCCCAGTAGCTCACGTCGTGGTAGCCGAAGGCCCGGAACACAAAGTAGATGACGCTCATCTGCAAAATGAACTGGGGGACGGACAGCAGCACCCCCAGCAGGAGGCTTTTCTGCTTGCCCTTGAAGTCGTCGGTGTAGCTGCCGAAATCCGCCTCGAACCGGTCCACGGAATCCAACAGCCCCTCCCGGCGGCGCAGGAACCCCACCTTGCCCACCAGCCACTTGGCCCCCTGGCAGAGCCGGCGGAGGATGGGCTTGTGGAACAGGGCGGAAAAAAAGAGGATGGAGCATCCGTTGATCCCCAGCCCCAGGAGGATGAAGGGGATGATCCCCGGGTTGTTGACGGCCAGGTTTTGGTACATCCCCCAGAAGGACAGGGCTGAAACCAACACAAAGGCGCACTGAAAGCACATGAACTTCACAATGAGGGCCGCCGTGGAGATGCCCACGGGGATCTTCTCATCCCGCAACAGGTAGGCGGACTGCATGGGCTGCCCCCCGGTGGAGCTGGGGGTGATGTAGGAGTAGTATAGGCCCAGCAGGGCGTTTTTCAGGCCCGCCCTCAGGCCGATGGCGTACCCCTGGCTGCGCAGGAGCAGGCGGAAGATCTCCGACTCGAAGAGGAAGTATACGAGGCTGATCAGGACCCCCAGGGTCAAAAAGCCCGGGGTGAGGTTTTGGATGGTGTAAAACACGTTGCCAAACTGCCGGTTGAAAAGGCCGAACAGCAAGACGGCCACCACCGTCGCCCCGATATAGAGCATGCTCCAGGGGATTTTCCTTTTCTGTTTTCCGGGTCCTCCCCCCGAGGGGAGCTCCCGGCCCTTCTGTTCCAGCTGACTCATAGAACACCGACCCCATCTGTATAGAATAAACGTGCAGACCGGCGCGGAAAAAGGCCCGCCGCCCCCCAGGCCCCGCCCGGAGAGGCTTTTCTATTGTATCACAGCGGGGCCCGCCGCGCAAACACAGGACCCTTACGAATTCTTACAAATTTCCAACGGCCTGCCGGTACAGGGTCTTGAGCCCCTCCAGAAGCAGGGTGTCGCTGCACGCCACAGGGCGGCGGCAATGGCCGGCCACAAGGCCCGCCAGCCCCCCGGTAGCGATGACCTGGCAGGAATAGCCCAGCTCCTCCTCCATGCGGGCGCACAGGCCGTCCAGCATGGCGGCGGCCCCGTAGAGCACCCCGGAGCGCAGGCAGTCGGCGGTGTTGCGCCCCACCACCTGGGCGGGGGGCTCCAGGCTCACCGAGGAGA
>CALWIE010000070.1 GCA_944380625.1 uncultured Clostridia bacterium | reverse complement strand
CGGGGGAGATCTCACCTTTTCGCGGGATGGGGCGTCTAATGGGAGAATGGGGAAATCTACGGGGAATGGCCCCGAGGGAAGAAGGAGGAAGTTTTGGATCGACTGGTGCGAAAGGCCCAGAGGGGCGACAAGGACGCCTTTGTGGGGCTCATCGAAAAAAATCAGCTTGCCCTGTACCGGACCGCCAAGGCCATCCTCCACCGGGAAGAGGACGTGGAGGACGCGGTGCAGGAGGCCATCTGCAAAGCTTTTTATAAACTCAGCGACCTGCGGCAGCCAAAGTACTTCAAAACCTGGCTGACCAGAATCCTCATCAACTGCTGCTACGACCTGCTGCGGCAGCAGAGGGGGCTGGTCCCCTTGGAGGTCCTGCCGGAGGAGGGCCGGGCGGACGACCGGGACCTTCCCCTGGACGTGCGGCGGGCGCTGGATTCCCTGGGGGAAAACGACCGCCTGGCCATGACCTTGTACTACTTAAACGACATTTCGGTAAAGGACATCGCCGAAATGCTGGCCATCAGCGAGGGTGCCGTGAAGCAGCGGCTGTCCCACGGGCGCAAAAAATTCCGAACGGCCTTTGAGGAGCAGGAAACGGGAAAGGGGGCGCGCCATGAAAAACGGTGATCTCAAACGGGATAAGCAGTTTCAAAACCGGCTTTCCAAAGAGTATGGAGTAGCCCGGCCGCCAGAGTCCTTCTACCAGGCGGTGGGAAACGCCCTGGACAGCCTTCCCGACGAGCTTCCGGTCAAACACCGCCCCCTGCGCGCCGCCCTGCGGACCTGCGCAGCCCTGGCGGCCTGCGCCCTGGTGCTGGTGGGGGGCTCCCTCTGGCTCAACGGGGCCTACCCCCAGGTCACGGAGAGCCTGCCCGGCGTGGGGCAGCTGTTCCAGAACCTCAACGACACGGCGGAGGAGGTCCAGCCCAGCCCCTCCCCCACCCCCGAGGACCTGAGCCAGAGCAGCCTGCCCTTTGAGGAGGAAACCGCCTTTGTGCCGGAAACCTTCCTCTCGGACCCGGCGGAAAGCGGCCTGGATGTCCGGCTGGTGGTGCAGAACGCCTGGAGCGACGGCATCTACCTGCACCTGGAGCTGGAGCTGCAAATGGACAGCTCTCTGTGGGACCCCAGCTGGAGCTGGCTGACCACCTGCCCCGTGGACGACGTGTCCTCGGAGACCTGCACGGTGCTGGTAAACGGGGAACCGGCAGAACTTCCGGCGAGCACCAGCCAGCGGGCTTTCCAATACGCTGGCACCCAGGAGGACCGGGCCTGCTTCCAGGCGGAATGGACCGTGAAGCTCAAGGAGAGAAGCGGCGGCCCCCAGGTGGACGTGTACCTGGAGCTGCCCTACATCGGCACCGCCTGGACCCTCACCGGACCCGGGCAGGAGCTGAACCCCCTCATTTCGGGACAGTTCCAGGCTCCCTGCGACCCCTCCCGCAACTTCCTGTGGGACTCCCCCGTGGAGGACAACGGGGTCACCTTGCGCCAGGTGGAGAGCTCCCCCCTCTGCACCAAGGTCTCCGTGGCCGTGCCCTTCTTCGGCAGGACCAGCTATACCCTCTCCGCCTCGGATGTCTTTTCCGACGGCAGCAGCCTGCCCCTGGGCATCTACGGGCAGCTGTCCCTGCCGGGGGGCGGGCTGCTGGGTGAACGCAACGACATTGCCTGGGACGCCTCGGCCCAGGAGGAGCTGCTGCGGGACGAAAATTCCCAGGGGCCCTATGACCTGACCTTCTGGTACGACGCCCTGCCGGAAAGCGCCTCCCAGGCGGTGCTCACCCTGTACGAGTACCCCCGCTATTCCGCCACTCTGCCGGACTTTTTGGAGAACAACCGGGTGGTGGCGGAGTTCACCATCGACCTGGAAAGCCGCCAGGTCTACCCCAGCGAAAACTACCGGGAGGAGGGCCTTGCAAAACTTCCCCTCTCCCAAAGCCTGGAGGAGGACCGCGCCCCACAGCCCATTGCCGGCTACATCTGTTCCTCCCCCACTGTCTATTACGACAAGGTGGAGGTCACCCTCTACACCCAGGACATGGAGTACCGCCCGGTGGCGGTGTACCGCTACTGGGACGACGTGCTCATGGGCATCTCCTACTCCTACCCGGCGGAGGATTACAACTCCCAAGTGTGGATCGGCGACGTCCTCTACCCCGCCCACCAGGACGAAAACGGCCTCTACACGGAACACATCCTCACCGCTCCCCTGGTCCAGGAGGATTACAAACAGCTCTACTTTGCGATGGAGAACATTGTGGATACGGACTTCACCCGCCTGGCCCTGGTGGACACAGAGACCGGCGAGGAGCTGATCCCCGACATCCAGCGGGCCTATTGCCAGCAGGCAGACCAGCTGCTGGGCACCCGCCTGGAGGAGGAGCGCTACGATAGGGCCGCCGGCGGGAGCAGCCCCTCCCCCAGCGGCCAGGAGTCCGCCGAAGCCTCGGCATCCTGAAAAAAACCGGCGCCCAAAGCCTTGGGCGCCGGTTTTTTATGCCCCCTCCTGGGGCGCTTTCTTGCACACGTCCACCCACTGGAGGAAGCCGGAGGCCTGCTCCAGCTCGGGCAGGGTCAGCTCGATGGCAGAGTTGCCGCTGCCGCAGGCGGGGAACACGGTCTGGAACCGCTTCAGGCTCTCATCCAGAAAGACCCGCACCCCCTTTTTCACGGCGAAGGGGCACACGCCGCCCACCGGATGGCCCACCTGGTCCAGCACCTCTTGGGGGGAGAGCATTTTGGCCTTCTGGTGGAAAAAGGCCTTGTACTTCTGGTTGTCGATTTTCCCGTCCCCAGCACAG
>CALWIE010000069.1 GCA_944380625.1 uncultured Clostridia bacterium | reverse complement strand
CCGGGGCCCTGTTCGGGGGCAGCACCCTGGTGGCTGGCTCCGCCTACTTCATCGGCATTGCCGCCATCATCATCTCCGGCATCATCCTGAAAAAGACCAAGATGTTTGCCGGTGACCCTGCTCCCTTCGTCATGGAGCTGCCTGCCTACCATGTGCCTGCCGCTGTCAATGTGCTTCGGGCCACTTGGGAGCGGGGCTGGTCCTTTATCAAGCGGGCCGGCACTATCATCCTGGCCTCTTCCATCATCCTGTGGTTCTTCCAAGGGTTCGGCTTTGTGGACGGCCAGTTCGGCATGGTGGAGGACAACAACACTTCGATTTTGGCCTCCATTGGCGGTGCGATCTGCGTGATCTTTGCACCCCTGGGCTTTGGGGATTGGCAATCCACTGTGGCGGTGTTCACCGGCCTGATTGCCAAGGAGAATGTGGTTTCCACCTTCGGCGTGCTCTTTGGGGTAGGCTCGGAAGTGGCAGAGGACGACCCAAGCCTGTGGGCGGCGGTGGCTTCCCATTATACCCCCCTGGCGGCATACAGCTTCATGATCTTTAACCTGCTGTGCGCCCCCTGCTTCGCGGCCATGGGCGCCATCAAGCGGGAGATGAACAACTGGAAGTGGACTCTGGGTGCCATTGGCTATATGTGCGGCCTGGCCTATGTGGTGTCCTTTGTGGTGTTCCAGATCGGCTCCCTGTTTGTGGGCGGCGGCTTTGGCATTGGCACGGTGATCTCCTTCCTGGCTGTCATCGCCATTATCTACCTGCTGGTGCGGCGGAACAAGTACGACGACAACCACCTGCGCAGCGTCAGCGCTGTGCGCGCTTCCGGAAACTGAGTTCGGCCCAGTGCCAGCGCTCTCAAGTCGCGGTCCGTGGCCGGACGGGACAAGCCGCCTTCTTGCGTTCCGCAAGGGCGGGTCCCTCCGCAAAAGCTGGGTGGAGACAAGTAAAAGTTTTTAGTCAAGTTTTTTCCAAAAAACTTGCGAGGTGTGGAGCAGCGCTCCACGACCTCGGGGTTGCAAGGGGCAGCGCCCCTGCCTTCCCCTACTCCCAAAAGGGGGGGGACGGACGTCCCCCAGAAGTACTTGTGGAAAGGTGGAGATACCATGATCCCAACCATCCTTATCGGTCTGCTCGTTGCGGTGATTTTCTTCGCCATTGTGGGCAAAGGAATCTACAACCGGAAGCATCACAAGGCCGGCTGCGGCAGCTGTGGAGGCAACTGCGGCGCCTGCGGGTGCTGCGGGGCCAAGCCCCAGCCCTGCCCTCCCCCGGGAGGGAGTAAAACGATTGCAAGTGGGCAAGACCCCCTTTCATTCTCTCTCTGATAGCAGTGGGAAGGGCCGCCGCGTGAAAACGCGGCGGCCCTTCCTTCTCTATTTTCTGTTTTTTACAGCTGTACGGGTCTGCGCTCCCGGGCGGACTGATAGGCCGCCAGCATCAGCTCGGCGGTGTCCCGGATCCCGGGGATGTCGGTGCGGAAGGGTGTCCCCTCCCGCAGGCACCGGTAAAAGTCCCCGATGCACAGGCTGTGGCTGGCGCCCCAGTAGGCCTTCCCCGTGGAGGGGGACTTGGGGGACGCCAGGCTGAAGTGCTCTTTGGTGCCGTCCTTCCAAGAAAGGTCCACCACCTGCTCCTCCATGCGGAGGGTGGCGTTCTCGCAGGTGAGCTCCACCAGCACCGGGGAGTCGGCGCAGTGGGCGGTGGTGGCGTAAAACAGGGCGTGGGCCTCCCCAAAGGAGATGTACGCCTCCAGCATGTCCTCCACCTCGATGACCCCCTTCAGGTGGTGGTTGCACAGGGTGGCCTCCACCTCTCCGGCCCGGCCCAAAAACTGGCCCAGCAGGTCCAGGGTGTGGATGGACTGGTTGATCAGCGCGCCGCCGCCCTCGGTCTCAAGGCTGCCCCGCCAGCCGCTTTCGGTGTAGTAGGGAGCCTCCCGGTGCCAGGTGACAAAGGCCCGGGCCCCCAGCACCTTTCCCGCCTCTCCGGAGGCCAGCACCTGCCGGAGCAGCTCCACGCTGGCGTTGTAGCGGTTCTGGAAGCAGACCCCCACCCGGATGGGCGCCTGCTCCAAAGCCTGGAACCGGGCCCATTGCTCCCGGTCGATCACCGGGGGCTTTTCGGTGAACACGTGGATGCCCCGCCGGGCGGCCTCCTCGGCCATGGGGGTGTGCAGGTAGTGGGGGGTGCAGATGTGCAGGCACTGGAGCTGTTCCCCCGCCAGCATCGCCTCCAGGGAGGGATAGGCCCGCCCGCCGAATTTTCCGGCAAAGGCCTGGGCCCGTTCCGGCCGGATGTCGGCACAGGCGAGAAGCTCCACCCCCTCCAGGGAGGAGAGGGCCTCCCCGTGGACCTGGGCAATGCCGCCGCAGCCCACCAGGCCTACGCGGTATTTCTCCATGTCACAGCGCCCCCTTTGCCTGGGGAATGCCCTCCAAGATCCCCTTTAAGGAGTCCAGTGCCAGCTTCCAGGCGGATTTCCCGTCCAGGGCGGACTGGCGCTTCTGGGCGTCCTGCTCCAGGGCGGCAAGGCCCATAAAGTCGGTCAAGTGGGGCTCCAGGGAGAGGAAGCCCCGGAATCCCCCGCCGATCAGGTCGGAGAGGATCTCCTTTAGGCGGCCGTCCCCCCGGCCGGGGGCCACTACCTTTTTCTCCTGCATAAGGGCGTCCTTGATGTGGACGTATTCGATATAGGGCTTTAAAAGCTCATAGGCGGGCAGGGTCTCCTGGCCCACCTCCACAAAGTTCGCGAAGTCGAACACTGCCTTGAAGTGGGGGCCGTAGAAGTGGTCCAGCAGGTCCTTGCAGCGGGAGGCGTTGTCCCCATAGATCTGCTTCTCGTTTTCGTGGAGGAGCACCGCGTCCCAGGCCTTGGCCTCCTCGGCCATCCGGCCCACCCGTTCCAGGACCTCCTCCCGGAAATCCTGGGGGTCCCGCCCCTGGGGGATGTAGAAGCTGAACATCCGCAGATAGGGGGCGAGGAGCTCCTTTTGGATCTCCAGGGTGCGCTTGAGCTTTTCCAGGTGGGGGGCAAAGGGCTCCTCGATGCCGATTTTCCCAATGGGCGAGCCAATGGAAGAGACGGAGACCCCGGCCCCGGCCAGTTTCTCCTTCACCTCTTTCACTTTTTCGGGGGAAAAGTCCGAGACGTTCACCCCGTCGGCGGCCCGCAGCTCAATGTGGGTGATCCCAAATTCCCGGACGGCCGCCAGCTGTTTGTCAAACTCCGGGGCGATCTCGTCGGAGAACCCGGAGAGGATGATTTTTTCCATAGCGTTTTTCCTCCTCAATAGGTGCCTTCGGTGGAGAAGGTGATGTCCTTGCTCTCCTTTTTCCGGGAGGCGGCCCGGCGCTTATTCAGCTCCTCTAGGAACAGGTCCTCGTCAAAGGGGATGTCCACCGGGTGTCCCAGCCAGCTGGAGAGGTGCATGGCGTTAGAGAGAGTCAGGCCGTTGATGCCCTCATACCCTGCGGCCACCAGGGGCGTGCCCCGCAGGATGTTCCCGGCAAAGGCGTTTAAAACCCCCACGTGCTGGGGGTTCTCCCCGTCGGTCTCCACCACGGCCTTCTCGCAGGGAGGCTTTGCGAACCCCTCGGTAGCGGTGCGGCAGAACTCCCGTTCGTCCTCTGAGAGCTTCCAGAAGGTGAGCTGGTCGTTTTCGCACACCAGTTTGCCCCGGGTGCCGGTAACCTCGAACCGGTTGGTGCCGGGGGCGTCCCCGGTGGTGGTGACAAACACCCCGGTGGCCCCGTTTTCAAACTGGAGGTAGGCGGTCACGTCGTCCTCCACCTCGATGTCGTGCCACTTGCCCTCCTGGCAGAAGGCCTGCACGGTTTTGGGCAGGCCGCAGATCCACTGGAGCAAATCCAGCTGGTGGGGGCACTGGTTTAGAAGGACGCCGCCGCCCTCCCCCTCCCAGGTGGCCCGCCAGTCCCCGGAGTCGTAGTAGACCTGGGTGCGGTACCAGTCGGTGATGATCCAGTTGACCCGCTTAAGCTCTCCCAGCTCCCCGTTTTGCACCATGTCGTGCATTTTCCGGTAGACGCAGTTGGTGCGCTGGTTGAACATCATGGCAAAGACCTTGCCGCTCTGTTCGGCGGCCGCGTTCATCTCCCGGACGGCCTTGGTGTAGACGCCCGCGGGCTTTTCGCACAGCACGTGGAGGTCCTTGGCGAAGGCCTCTTTGGCCAGCACCGGGTGCTGGTAGTGGGGGGTGGCGATGAGCACCGCGTCGCACACGCCGGACTGGATGAGCTCGCTGCCCTCCTCAAAAATGGGGGTGTTTTCGGGCAGGGCCTCCCTGGCCCACTGGCGGCGGGCCTCCCGGCGGTCCGCCACGGCGGCGATGGCGATTTCCGGGCACTTGCCCGCCAAAATATTCTGCACGTGGCCGGAACCCATGTTCCCCACGCCGATGATGCCGAGTTTTACTTGTTCCATAGTCGTTGAATCGCTCCTTTCTTTTTTTGGAAGGTCGCGCCTTTTTGAAAAAAGCGCCCGAAAAACTTTTCCGTTGTGGGTGAGACGCCTGGTCCTGTGAAGATTGCATACTTGGGGCGAACTGGGTGTGAACTCCCCCGGGCGAGGCCTGCCCCCGTCCCGGCCGCCTCGGCCGGTTCGCACTAGAGCGCCGCTGGCGCCCGCCCCCCCTCCCGTAAGGGAAATGAGCGGGAGAGGAAGGCTTGTTGGTACGGGAGGGGGGAACATTCCATGCATCTCATTCCACAGGGGGACTTCATCCCCCTTTGAACCCCCCGCAGGACAGGGAGCGAGGGAAAAGCCTTTTTGTGTTTGAGACTTCTGAGAAAGACTTCCCCAGTCACGGCGCTGCCGTGACAGCCCCCTCGTTGAGGGGGTTGCTGGGAGCGTCCCTTGAAAGCGGCTTCCCCCTATCAGTCCCAGGGCAGCCGGACCGGGGCCTCCCCCACAGGGAAGTACCCCACAAAGGCCACCAGGGCGATCACCACGCCCACGCAGAGGACGCTCAGCGCCAGGCCGGGCCAGAATTTCCCCAGCCCCTTGTCCATGTCGTGGTAGAACTTGGCGTACAGCCCAAACTGGATGAAAATGGCAAAAAGCCGCAGGGGGTGCGTCCAAAAGGACAGGGTCATACAGGAGAGCATGTATTGCAGTAGGGTAAACAGCAGGCACTCGAAGATCACGTCCAGGACAAGGGCCCACTTTTTCTGGGGCCGGGGGGCAGGATCTTCCGGGGGTTTCTCCCGGTGTTCCAGTTCGTTCATGGGCGTATCCTCCTTCCGGGGTCTGTTTCTCTCTATATGCTTTTCTCTGTGCGTTTCCCATTGGGAAGGGCTTCTCTCCATG
The DNA here is from genome assembly GCA_944380625.1 of uncultured Clostridia bacterium. The sequence continues at coordinate 12,413 of CALWIE010000069.1, read as the reverse complement.
ATTTCCCCTGGCAAGCGGCCGCACGGGGAAGGCGGCGCTTTGAGCCTGTTTCCCTGGTTTTCTTTTTCGCGGCGTCTTGCGCCGCTTTTTTAAGGTCGAAGCTTTCTTGAAAAAAAGCTTCACCAAAAAACTTTACGCCCCTTCGCGGCTGCTTACCTATAGCCCAGGCTGTGAAGGTAATCGTAGCTCTTCTTCAGGCACACAAAGGGGCTCTCCTGGCAGATGTCCTGCTCCACCAGCAGGTACTTGGTCTTGCCGGCCTTTTCCAGGGTTTTTAAAATTTTCTCCCAGGGGAGGTTTCCCTCTCCCACCGGGGCCATGATGGGATCCCAGCCCTTGACGGCCATGTCCTTGAGGTGGACGCAGGGGATCCGGTCCGAGAGCTTCTCCACCCAATCGCACACGTCGGCGCCGCCCATCTGCACCCAGTAGGTGTCCAGGGTAAAGCCCAGCTCTTCGGGGGCAAAGCTCTCCAGCAGGGTTTCAATCACCAGCTTGCCGCCGAACTTCTGGAACTCGATGTTGTGGTTGTGATACATCAAAAGCTTCCCCGCCGCGGCGATCTTTTTGGCGGGCTCCCTGTAGTCCTCGGCGAAGTGGGAAAGCCACTCGGGGGTGGCGTACTTTTTGGGCATCATCCCCAGGCCGATGTAGTCGCAGCCCATGATCTCGTGCTCGCGGATGACGGCCTCGGTGTCGTTTAAGATCCGGTCCGGGTTCCAGTGGGTCAGGACGATTTTCAACCCGTGCTTGTCGCACAGCTCCCGGATGGTTTCGGCGGGGATGGGCCCCACCGCGGAGATCTGCACAGTCTTGTAGCCCATCTCTGCCACCTGTCCCAAGGAGCAGTCCAGGTCCTTGGGGGTTTGGGTGTAATCCCGCAGGGTGAACAGCTGGGCGCCCAATTCCATCATAGTAAATTCCTCCCAAAATTTGCCCGAAAGGCGTTTTTTTCAGTATACCATTTTGAGCGGAAATTTCCAGAGGGCGGGGAAAATTTTTCCCCCCGGGGGCAAAAAAAGAGGCCGCCGCAGCCTGCGGCAGCCCCTGGGGGGTCCTTTTATTCCTGGACGTTGATAATCACCTTCATGGTGGACTCCCGGTTTTCATCGATGTACTGGTAGGCCTTTAGGTAGTCCTTAAAGGGGAAGTGCTTGGAGATCAGGGGTTTTAGCTGCACCTTGCCCTCCTCCACCAGCTGGATGGCCGTCAGGTAGTCCTCGTTGCGGTACATCATGGAGGTGTTCAAGTCCAGCTCGTGGTCGTTTAAAACCGCCAGGTCCACATCCCCCCGGGTGGCGAACACCGCCACCAGGAGGATGGTGCTGCCCTTTCTCGCGTACTGGATGGCCTGTCCCATGGTCACGTTGTTTCCGGCGCAGTCGTAGATCACATCCGCTTTGTCCGGGCCAAAGCAGTTTACAAATTCCTGCCCAAAGTCCTTTACCCGGGTGTTGACGCACACGTCGGCCCCGCACTCCTTGGCCTTTTCCAGGCGGATGTCGCTGACGTCGGTGACCATCACCTTCCGGGCCCCCAGGCCCTTGGCCACCTGGGCCACCAGGATGCCGATGGGCCCGGCGCCCAGCACGCAGATGTCCTTGCCCTGCACGTCCCCGGCCTGGCGCACCGCGTGGACCGCCACCGCCAGGGGCTCGATCATGGCGCCCTCGTCAAAGCTCATGGATTCCGGCAGGGGGGTGACCTTTTGGGCGTCCACCGCGAAGTAGTGGGAGGCCACTCCCGTGGTCTGAAAGCCCATCACCTTCAGCTCCTCGCACAGGTTGTACTTGCCGTGGCGGCAGGGCCAGCACTTGCCGCACACCACTTGGGGCTGGATGGTCACCTTCTGGCCCAGGGCGAAGCCCTCGACCCCCTCCCCCAGGGCGGCCACCTCCCCGGAGACCTCGTGGCCCTGGGTGATGGGGTACTTGGTGAAGGGGTGCTCCCCGTGGTAGACGTGAATATCGGACCCGCAGACGCCGATCTTCTGGATTTTTACAAGCACCTGGCCGGGCTGGGCCTGGGGCGTGGGCACTTCCCGGAACTCGATGACGCCCGGGGCGGTCATAACTTGCTGCAGCATAAGCCATCCTCCTAAAAGTTTTTACTGGATCCAGTGTACCATATTCCAGGGAAAAAGGGAAGATGAGGGGACTTGGGAGGTCCTTTCGGTTCCGGCAAATTGGAAAAATTCCATTGACATCCCCCCTGAAAACAATAAAATTACTATAGAGGGGATCCGGCGGTACATGGCTTTTGAAAGGGGAGATCTCTATGGCGAAAAAGGCTTCTCTGCTTTTGGGGCTCTGGCTCTTTTTGGGAGTGCTTCTGGCCGGCTGCAAAGAGAACGTGGCGGCCGCCTTCCCCATGTGGGAGGTGGCTCCGGTGGAGCGCGCCTCCAACGGGGAGGTGGATCTCCGGTTTGTCTCTGTGGACGACGCCCCTGCCGCAATGGGGGAAGGCCTGGTGGTGCGGGTCGACGCCGCCAATAACGGGGACGCCACCGTCTTTTACGGGGAGGGCCACAAGGTGGAGTACTTCTACGAGGACGGGTGGTATGTGGTCTACGAACAGCCCGCCATACTGGTGACCTGCAGGATCTCAGCGGGGGGCGTGGTGAACCGCTCCTACGCCGTGCCCAGGGACACATTCAACAGGGCGGGCCAGTACCGGATCTATATTCCGGACCTGGGCTACTGCCCCTTTGAAATCCCAGAGCCCATCGAATAGGAAGTTTTTAGGAAAACTGCCCCGGCGGCCCCGGGGCGGTTTTTTCGTGGTTTTGTGGAATTTTGCCGCTACACTTTTTCCCAAAAAGTGGTATACTATATTTAGTGGAAAAAGAGGGAACAAGCGGCGTGCCGCGGCGGGGATGTGCCCCGGCGGCCAAAGGGACAAGGAGGTCTGGTCGAGATGTTTCGTGCGGGGGATTTAGTGGTTTACGGCAGCAGCGGCGTGTGCAGGGTGCTGGAGATCGGCGCCCTGCAAAGCCGGGCGGCAGACCCCAGCCGCCAGTATTACACCCTGCAGCCCCTGTTTGAGGCGGAGCGGATCTACACCCCTGTGGACAGCGGGGTGTTTATGCGCCCGGCCATGACCAAGGAGCAGGCCCAGGACCTGATCCGCCAGATCCCCGAGATCGACGGGGACGTGTGTACCGAGCGCAACCCGGCCAACCTGCGGGTCCACTACGAGGCCTCCCTCCAGTCCCACGAGTGCCGGGAGCTGATCCGCATGATCAAGGGCATCCGCCGCAAAACCCAGGAGACCGAGCGCAAAGGCCGGAAGATGGGCCAGGTGGACCTGCGCTACCGGAAAAAGGCCGAGGGCCTGCTCCACGGGGAGCTGGCCATCGCCCTGGGCATCCCCCGGGAAGAGGTAGAGGGCTACATTCAGACTGCCCTGGAGGGCGCCGGGTAAAAGAGAAGAAAAGGTTCCAGGAGGCGGGCGCTCAGCGCCGGGCCTCCTCTTTTTTTAGGATGGTACAGGCCCCGTCGGTGCGGGCCGTCATCAAAAAGACCTCCCGCAGCTCCAGGCGGCGCTCCTGGAGCTTTTTTGCCACCCAGGCCTCGTCTTTCCCGCACAGGGCAAGGGACCTGCGGGAGAGGGCCCCGTCGCTCACCACCACCACCTCCAGGCCCGGGTCCTGGGGGGAAAGGCCCAGCTGGCCGGGGGTGAGGGCCTCCGCCTCTGGGCGGCGCACCACGCTCATCATGCCGTTTGTCTCGATGATGGCCCAGGAGACGTCTTCCAGGTAGGCCACGTTGTTCTGGCGCAGCTGCTCAAACAAGTCCTCGGTGGTCAAGCGCAGGCGGCGCATCTCCCCCTGGAGGACCTTCCCCTCCCGAATGACCACCGTGGGGCTGCCGCACACTGCCTGGCGGAAGCGGCTGCTCTTGAGCATCAAAAAGGAGACCAGCAGCTCGCACCCCACCAGCACCCCCATGGGGACGATCCCCTTCCACAGGGGCTGGTCCATCTCCTGGATGGGCAGCACCGCCAGCTCGGACACCAGCAGCGTGGCCACCAGCTCCGAGGTCTGCAGCTGGCTTATCTGCCGCTTGCCCATCACCCGCACCGCCAGCAGGATGACCCCGTACATGGCAAGGGTCCGCAAAAGGGATAGCCCCATGGCACGCCCTCCTTTTTCGTGGTTTTTGCCTTCCCTAGTATGCCCCCTTTGAGGGGAATATAAGGGGGATAAATCCTTTTCCCCCGGGCACCCTAGTGGGAGATCATCTTTTCCCGGGAGGCGCGCCATGGAGGGACAAAAGCTATCGAAGGACCTGCAAAAGAACCTGGTCTTTTTCCAAAGCCGGTTTTCAAACGCCATGGACCTGATCGTCCGGCAGGTGGAGCTGGGGGGACGGCCCGCAGCCCTGCTGGCGGTGGACGGCCTGGTGAACAAGGACGCCCTCACCCTGGGGGTTTTGGAGCCCCTTTTAAAGGAGCGGGGCTATCCCTCCGGGGCCCGGGAGCAGCGCTCCTATATCGAGCGCCGGGTGCTCAGCGCCCCGGACCTCAAGCACGAGGACCGGCTGGAGGCCCTGCTGCAGCTTCTCATGAGCGGCTTTGCCCTGCTGTTCCTGGAGGGCTGGGGGGACGCTCTGGCCTTTGGCGTCCAGGGGTTTGCCTACCGGGGCCCCCAAGAGCCCCAAAACGAGGTGATGCAGCGGGGGGCCAAGGACGGCTTTACCGAGTCCAATCAGCTGAACATGGCTATGATCCGCCGGAGGATGAAAAACACCGCCCTAAAGTTTGAGATGCTCCAGGCAGGCAGCCAGAGCCACACGCCCCTGGTGCTCTGCTACCTGGAGGGGGCCGCCTCGGAGAAGATCCTGGCCCAGGTGCGGGAGAGGATCGCCGCCTGCCCCCTGAATACCGTGCTGGGGGCGGGGTATCTGACCCCCTTTTTGGAGCGGGGGAGGGTGTTTTCCGGGGTGGGGCTCACCGAGCGGCCCGATGTGGTCTGCGGGAAAATCCAGGAGGGCCGGGTGGCCCTTTTGGTAGAGGGCACCCCCAGCGTGATTTTGCTGCCCTTCCTCTTTGTGGAAAACTTCCAGACCCTGGACGACTACTTGGCCCGGCCCTTTTACGGGACCTTTATCCGGTGGCTGAAGTACGCCGCCTTTTTTCTCAGCTCCTTTTTGCCGGGGCTCTACGTGGCGGTGGTGGTCCACCACCCGGAGCTGCTGCCCGAAAGCCTGCTGTTGGAGGTGGCGGGGGCCCAGGCCCAAACCCCCTTCCCGGTGATGGTGGAAACCATGGCCCTCTACTTTCTCTACGAGGTCCTGCGGGAGGCGGGTCTGCGGGCGCCCAGGTCCCTCTCCGCCACGGTGAGCATTGTGGGGGGGCTGGTGCTAGGGGACACGGCGGTGGCCGCGGGCCTGGTGAGCGCCCCCTCCCTGTTGGTGGTGGCCCTGACGGCCATCGCCGGGTACGCGGTGCCCCGGCTCTACGAATCCCTGGCCCTGCTGCGGCTGGGCTTTTTGCTCCTGGGAAATTTCCTGGGGGTTTGGGGGGTGATGGTGGGCCTGGTGTTTTTGCTCATGGACCTGTGCGGCGCCGAGAGCTTTGGGGTGCCCCTGCTGTCGCCGGTCTCCCCCTTCCGGGGGAGGCTTGTGGGGCGGGACGTGTTCTTCCGGGCGGGATGGCCCCGGCTCTCCCGCTGGGAGGCCAGGGTCCAGGACATGCCCGGCAGCCGGGACCGGTGAAGGGGGGCGGCGGTATGGGACGGCACACCATCAGCGCGGCCCAGTTTTTCGGGATGATGTTTGTCTCCCGGGTCACCCTCACCATCTCCCTGAACGCCCAGGCCGCCGCGGGGGAGAGCCTTCTGGACGCCATCTTCTCCTACGGTTTGGCCATGGGGGCGGGAGCTTTGATCGCCCTGCCCCTGTGGGGGCTTTGCCGGCGGCGGCCGGGCCTTCCCGCCGGGGACTTGGCCCGCCTCCTCTGGGGGGAGGCCGCCGGCCGGGCTGTGGCCTTGGGGTATGTGGCCTATTTCCTGGTGATCAACGGCGCCTCCCTGGCGCTGTTCCAAATCTTCCTGCTGGACACGGTCCGCCCGGACTTCTCCTCGGCGCTGGTGGTGGCGGCCGTTGTGGCGGTGGCGGCCTATGGGGCCTGGAGAGGGGTGGAGACCCTGGCCCGCTGCGCCGCCTGTGTGCTGGCGGCCCTCCTTTTGGGGTGCGGGCTCATATTTGGCCTTTCCGGCCAGCGCTTTTTAGGGGAGAACCTGCGGCCTGCCCTGCAGGAGGGCCTTGCCCCCCTGGCCCGGGGTACGGCCCTGTTTTTGTCCCGGACCTCCCTGTTTGCGGACATGGCGGTGCTGCTGCCCTTTGTCCAGGGGAGAAAGCGGCTGGGCTTTGCCCTTTGGTCCGGGGGGACCTTCCTGTTTGTGGGGGCGCTGGTGCTCCTCTTGGCCGGGTGCCTGGGGCCCTATGCCTACACCCAGAATTTCCCGGTGTACGCCTTGGCCTCCATCACGGAGATCCACTCCCTCCAGCGGCTGGACCCGGTTTTTATCGGCGTCTGGATGATGGGCCTCACCGTCAAGGTGGGGGCGGACCTGTACGCCTGCCGGATCTGCTGGGCGGCCCTTTCCCCCAAAAGTCCCGCCCCGGGAAAGCTGGCGGCGGCCCTGGGGGCGGGCCTGGTGGCGCTGGCGGCGGGCGGGGCCTTTTTCCTGCCCCTGCAGGGGGCGCTGCTGGACACCCGCCTGTGGCTTATACTGACGGGGATTTTTGGCCTGGGGGTCCCCCTGGCCCTGTGGGCAGGGGACCGGCTCCGGGCGGGAAAGGAGGGAAGGTGATATGGCCTTGGGACGCAGGCTGGCCTTAGGGGGGGCGGCCCTTTTGCTGTGCGCCTTGCTGGGAGGCTGCGGCGGCAAAGAGCTGCACCAGCGCATTTTGATCCAGGGCATGGGGGTGGACCGGGCCGCGGCCGGCTATCAGGTGACCGTGAGCGCCGCCCTTTCCCCAGAGGAAGAGGAGCTTTTCACCTGCCAGGGGGCCACGGTGCTGGAGGCCCTGGGCAGCCTGGCCCTCTCCACCGGGCGGGAGCCCTTTTACGCCCACAACTACCTGGTGGTATTCGGGGAGAGCTGTGGGGAAGAGGGCCTGGGGGAGACCCTGGACTTCTTCCTCCGCTACTACAACGCCCGCCCGGCGGTGAAGATGTACCTGGCCCAAGGGTCCGCAGGGGAGGTCCTCCGCCAGGCGGCGGAGGGGGGGCTCTCCATGGAGGAACTCCAGGCCCTGGGCGCGGCGGGGGAGTCAGAGGGCCTGGGGGCCTCTGTGGACTTCTTGGAGTTTGTCAACAGCGGCCGCCGCCCCGGGTCCTCCCCGGTGCTGCCGGTGCTCCGGGCCGGGGAGGGGGAGGTCTCCCTGTCGGGCACGGCCTATTTCCGGGAGCACGTCCTCCAGGGGGTCCTGTCCCAAGAGGGGACCCGGGGATACCTGGCGGCTTCTGGGAAGCTTTCCGGGGGCCAGCTGGTGGTGGAGGATAAGGCCCTGGGCGTTGTGACGCTGACCCTTTCCAAAGGCGGGGGAAAGAGGACCGCAGCCCTCTCCCAGCAGGAGGAGCCCAGCTTCCTGGTAAAGGCCTGGGCCGCGGCGGACGTGAGCTCTGTCTCCGGGGCGGGGCCCCTGGAGGAGGATTTCTACCGGCGGCTGGAGGAGGCCGCCTCCCAAAAGCTCCAGGAGGAGATGGAGGCCATGTGGGAGCAGGCCGCCCGCCGGGGGCGCTGCGACATCCTGGGCCTGGGGAACCTTCTCTCCCAGCGCTTTCCCCAGGCGTGGGAGGGGCTTGCGGGCTCCTGGGAGGAAGAGCTCCCCCGCTGCCCCGTCCGCTTTGAGGCCCGGGTGACCGTGGCCCGCCTGGGGAAAAACACCACCCCCGCCGGCCGGTGAGCCCCCGGGGCGAAAAGAGGGGGGGCCGCCGCACAAGCGGCGGCCCCCTTTTGGGCGCTTTCCCAGGTCACAGGTCCAGGTAGACCCGGTAGTGCAGCAGCCAGTAGTTGATCTGCAACAGATAGGCCAGCATCTGGGGGCCCGCCATCAGCTGGCCGAACCAGGGCTTCCCGTAGTCGTAGGTCTGGGATAAAAGGGCGGCGGCAGCCTCGGGGGCCAGCAGCTTGTGCAGGGGCTGGGCGCTGTCCCGGAGCACCCCCGCCAGCTCCTCCCGGAGAAGGGCCTCGTAGCCGGGGTTGTGGGTCTTGGGATAGGGGCTCTTTTTCCGGCGGAGCACCTCCTGGGGCAGCAACCCCTGGGCCGCGTCCCGTAAAAGGCCCTTGGGCTCCCCCCGGGGGCACTTCATGGCCCAGGGGACGTTGTACACATATTGGGCGATCCGGTGGTCCGCGTAGGGCACCCGCACCTCCAGGCCGCTGTACATGCTGCACCGGTCTTTCCTGTCCAGAAGGGTGGCCATGAACCACCGGATGTTCATGTAGGAGATCTGCCGCATCCGCCGCTCCTCCTCCAGCTCTCCCGGCAGGGTGGGCACAGCCTGCAAGGTCTCCTCCAGCCGTTGGGCGGCGTAGGCCTCCAGCCCCAGCTCTTCCCGCAGGTCCTTCTTTAGCAGGCCGGCCCGCTGGTCCAGGTTGTTGGACCAGGGAAAGTGCCTGCCGTCGAACATCTCCCGCCGGTGGAACCAGGGGTACCCCCCGAAGATCTCGTCGGCGCACTCCCCACAGAGGGCTACGGTGTGGCGGTGCTTCACCAGCCGGCAGAAGTACAAAAGGGAGCCGTCGATGTCCGCCATGCCGGGCAGGTCCTTGGCCAGGACCGCGCTCTTTAAGGAGGCCGCCAGCTGGGCGTTGGAGCACAGCAGGCTCTCGTGGCGGGTGCCCAGCAGGCCGCTCACCCGGCGGGCCCAGTCCTCGTCCCGGTCCGGCTGGAAAGAGGAGGGGGTGAAAAAGTCCTCGTTCCCCTCAAATTCAAAGGAGTAGGTGGAAAGCCGCTCCCCCCGCTCCCGCAGGCCCTTGGCGGCGATGGCCGTCACCACGCTGGAGTCCAGCCCCCCGGAGAGGAAGGCGCACAAAGGCACGTCGGAGGCGAGCTGCCCCTCTACCGTGTCCAAGAGCAGCTCCCGCAGGTGTGCCACCGTCTCCGGGTAGGTCTCCTCGTGGGGCCGGGCCTCCAAGTGGAAAAAGGGCAGCTCCCGGAAGCCCAGCCGGTCGAACAGGGCGGCGTGCCCCGGCAGAAGCTCCCGGATCCCCTCGAACACCCCGCAGCCCGGGGTCCGGGCGGGCCCCAGGGCGAAAATCTCCCGAAGCCCCTCTTTCCCCACCACAGGCTCCACCCCGGGGAACTCCAGCAGCCCCTTGATCTCCGACGCGAAGATGAGCTTTCCCTCCCGCAAGGTGTAGAACAGGGGCTTTACCCCAAACCGGTCCCGGCAGAGGAAGACCCGGCGGTTTACCGGGTCGTCCACGGCAAAGGCGAAAATGCCGTTGAGCTTTTCCCCGCAGTCTGGCCCCCAGCGGAGGTAGGCGTTTAGGACCACCTCGGTGTCGCACCCGGTCCGAAAGGCAAAGCCCTCCCCCTCCAGCTGGGAGCGGAGCTCCGGGGCGTTGTAGAGCTCGCCGTTGTAGGCGATGGTGGCCTCCTGCCCCCTCCAGGGGAGGCTCATGGGCTGGGCTCCGTGTTCTGGGTCCATCACCGCCAGGCGGGCGTGGGCCAGGGCGCAGTGCCGGGAGAGGTGGGCCCCCTGGCCGTCCGGCCCCCGGTGGGCCATGCGCCGGGCCATGCGCCGGGCCAGGTCCAACCAGCGCTGCTCCTGCCCGGAAAAGTCCTCCCCATACCCGCAGAATCCCGCGAAACCACACATAGTAAAAACAAGACTCCTTCCATAAGTACAGTCGTTTTCAGTATATGCGGAAAACCGGGGAAGGTTCCCTGGCTTTCCCTTGGGGGACTTCTCCTCCCCCTGCCCGCGGCGCCCCGGGGGCGGCTTTAGCCAGCCGCGCCGGTGCTTTAGGGCGGGGATAAAAAAGGGGCGGCCGCCGTCCCAAAAACTTTTACGCGCCCCGCGTTGCGATTTTTTCCCCTTTCCTGTATAATACAAGAGACTGTGACTAACGATTCGGAAAAGGTGCGCGGACATGGCGATCTTAACGGTGAACAATATTCAACTGAGTTTTGGCGAGGAGCTCATCCTCCGGGACATCTCCTTTGAAATGCAAAAAGGCGAACGGGTGGGCCTGGTGGGGGTCAACGGCAGCGGCAAGACCACCCTCTTCAAGGTCCTCACCGGGGAGTACACCCCCGACGGCGGCGCCGTGGTCTTTGGCAAGGACACCGTGCTGGGCTATATGGAACAGCACGTCTGCCGGGACCAGGACAAGACCGCCTTCGACGAGGTGATGACGGTCTTTGCCCCCCTGCTCCAGCTGGAGGGGGAGCTGGACCGGATAAACGCCCAGCTGGCCTCCCACCAGGGAAGCCCCCAAGAGCTGGAGAAGCTCATCCAGCTGGGAGCGGACCTAAACGACCGCTTTGTGGACGCCGGGGGCCTCACCTGCCGCTCCCGGGCGAGGAGCGCCCTGGTGGGCCTGGGCTTTGAGGAGGAGCAGCTGCAAAACAAGGTGGGGGTGCTCTCCGGCGGGCAGAAGGCCAAGCTTCAGCTGGCGAAGATGCTCCTCTCCGGGGCGAACCTCCTCCTGCTGGACGAGCCCACCAACCACCTGGACATCCGGGCTGTGGAGTGGCTGGAGGACTTTTTGAAAAACTCCGGCGGGGCCTATATCGTCATCTCCCACGACCGGTACTTCCTGGACCGGGTCACCGCCCGCACCCTGGAGATGGAGGGGAAGACCCTCACCTCTTACAAGGGCAACTACAGCCGCTACCTGGACCTGCGGGCCGAGCACCGCCTGGCGATGCAGCGGGTCTATGAGAGCACCCAGCGGGAGATCAAGCGCATCGAGGGGATCATCGAGCAGCAGCGCCGCTGGAACCAGGAGCGCAACTACGTGACCATCGCCAGCAAGCAGAAGCAGATCGACCGCCTGGAGGCCACCCTGGAAAAGCCCGAGGAGGAGCCCGACTCCATCCGCTTCCAATTCAAGGCCAGCCGCCGCAGCGGCGACGAGGTGCTCACCGGGGAGGACCTGTCCATCTCCTTTGGCGGGGCCCCGCTCTTTGAGCATGTGGACCTGGAGATCAGGCGGGGGGAGAAGGTGTTCCTCATCGGCCCCAACGGCTGTGGGAAGACCACCCTGTTTAAGATCCTCCTGGGCCAGTACGCCCCGGACACGGGCTTTGTGCGGCTGGGGGCCGCCCTGGACCTGGGGTACTACGAGCAGTCCCAATTGAGCCTTCACGATGAAAAGACCGTCATCGACGAAATCTGGGACGAGCACCCCCAGTTTACCCAGACCCAGGTGCGCTCCGCCCTGGCGGTGTTCCTCTTCAAGGGGGAGGACGTGTTCAAGCCCGTGGGGGCCCTCTCCGGCGGGGAGCGGGCCCGGGTGCTCCTCTTGAAGCTGATGCTCTCAAAGGCGAACTTCCTCCTGCTGGACGAGCCCACCAACCACCTGGATATCCGCTCCCGGGAGGCGCTGGAAGAGGCCCTTTCAGGCTATGACGGGACCCTGTTCGTAGTCAGCCACGACCGGTATTTAATCAACAAGCTGGCGGACAAGGTCTACCTCTTGGAGCGGGAGGGCGCAAAGCTCTATCTGGGCAACTACGACAGCTACCTGGAGCAGCGGGAGCGCCAGCAGCAGGCCCAGGAGCAGGCGGCCCCGGCCCCCAAGGTAAACCTCTACAAGCAGCGCAAGGAGCGGGAGGCAGCCCTGCGGAAAAAGCGGGGGGCCCTAAACCGCCTGGAAGAGCGCATCGAGGAAAACGACCGGCAGGTCAAAGCCCTGGAGGAGAAGCTCCAGGACCCGGAGCTGGCCGCAGACTACGAGAAGGTGGCGGCCCTGAGCCAGGAGATCGCCCAGCTCCACCAGGAGGGGGAGGGGCTTCTCCAGCAGTGGGAACAGCTCTCCGAGGAACTGGAAGAGGCGGAGAGCGAGGAATAACCCCCGCGCAAAGCGGGAAAAAAGAGCACCCCATCGCCGGATGGGGTGCTCTTTTGCATAGTGCGCTCTTTATTTTTTGGGCACCAGAAGGTCCATGCACTCCAGGTACTTTTCCCGGGTCTTGGCCACCACGTCCGCAGGCAGCTCCGGGGGAGGGGTGACGCCGTCCAGGTGGTTTTCCGTCAGCCAGTCCCGCAGGTACTGCTTGTCGTAGCTCAGGGGAGAGGTGCCCACCTGGTACTCGGCCTTGTTCCAGAAGCGGCTGGAATCCGGGGTGAGGACCTCGTCGGCCAGCACCAGCTTGCCCGCCTCGTCCAGGCCGAACTCCAGCTTGGTGTCGGCGATGATGATCCCCCGCTCATAGGCGTAGTCGTAG
>CALWIE010000068.1 GCA_944380625.1 uncultured Clostridia bacterium | reverse complement strand
TCCAGCCGGAGGCACCCGGGAAAGCGCTGGGGCAAAAGGTCCCACAGCTGGGCCAGCAGCTGTTCCCCCTGGGCCTCCTCCAAGGGGAACAGGGTAAAGCGCAAAACTGTCTCCCGGCTCTCCCCCTCCCGCTCCTGGGAGGCCACCTCCCCGCTGACCAGGGGTTCTGTGAGAAGCCTCGTCCCCCAGCCCGGGCCGTAGCCCCGGCAAAACCTGACCCCAGGCACCTGCTGTGCAAAGCACTCCAGCACCTGGGCGAGCAGATCAGTCCCCATCTTCCTCCCACCTTTCCAGTACGGCCTTTTCCCCCAGGCGCCTCCCGCCCAGGGAAAGCGCCTCCCCCCGGAGCACCCGGTAGGCCCGCCCCCCCTGAAGGAGCTTTCCCCCTTGGGCCCCTACCGCCTCCGGAAGGCTTCCCACAAATTGATACAGGGGGACGGGAAGCGTCCCCAGCAGATGGAGCTCTTTTTCCCACAGGCCGTCCCCCTCCCCTTTTTGGGGGAAGACCGCCCCAAACCCTTGGGCCTGGGTGCCGTCCGGGAGGGTCAGGGACACCGCCCCCACCCGCCGGAACCATTCGCTGGAGCCCTTCATTCTTTCTCCCCCTTTCCCACCGCGGCAAAGCAGAACCCCGTCTCCCCCAGGACCGGGGCCGCCGCGCCGCGCTTTTCCTCCACCAGGCGGGCGGCCCGCTCGCTGCCCGCGCCCCGGGTCAGGCTCATCCCCCCGGCGGAAAGGCTCTGGGGGGACGCAGCCTCCTCGGCCAGCAGCAGCTGGTAGAAGGCCTCCGCTGCGGCCAGGGCCTCCAAGGCCCCCGCCCAGGCGGTCTCCTCCTCTTGGGAAAGGCCGGGCCGCACCAGCCTCTCCACCCTCTGGGCACACTGGCTGCACAGGGCCGCGCAAAAGGCCTCCCGCCCGGCGCCCTGGGGGTCGGCCTCCTCCCCGCTGAACTGGGAAAAGGCCTGCCGCACCCCTTCCATATCCAATTTCATGGCTCTCTCCTCTCTCCCCGGACGCCCGGGGCCCTAAAACCCGCCCGCTTCCCCTCCCCCGGGGGGCATCCCCGCCGGAGGCCTCCTCTTTCAGCCCCCTGCTTTAGGAGGCGGTGTAGCTCAGGCCTTGAGCGGCCCCGGCGTACAGCCGGGCAAAGCCGGCGGTGACGCTGATGGCCACCTGCTCCAGCTGCCGGTCGATGAGCCTGTCGTGGTCGGTGACAATGCCCCCCGCCTGGACCATCTCCAGGGCGGCGTCCTTATCCAGGCCCACGATCTTGCCGGCCTCCATGCCGGGCACGTGGACCAGGGTGGCCCCCAGGGGGGTGCACAGCTTGCCGGTGCCCTGGAAGTTGAGCCCTGCCTGGGCGTCTTTGAACTCCGAGATCTGCAAAAGCTTCTGAATCCCCTCGGTGCCCGCGGCAATGGCGTTGAGCGCGAAGGGGGAAAGGCTGCCCCACAGCTCCAGGAAGTCCGCGTAGGAAAGGGAGGTGGTGCTGGAAAAGGCAATGCCCTCCTTGCTGCCGTCCCCCTGGATGAGGGTGTTTACCGCGTCCTGGTTTAGGGCTGCGGCAATGCAGGCGCCGATCTGCCGCAGGGTCACGGTGAGGAGCTCCAGCTTCTGGTAGCGCAGCGCCTCGTAGGAGGCGCTGAGCACCCGCCCCCGCTTGCGCAGGCGCACCAGGCCGCTGCTGGTGCGGATGGTGGCCTGGGGCAGCTGGGCCCCCTCGGCCACGGCGGGAAGGGTTTCGTCGCCGCTCTCGGCGTCAATGCCCCGGTAGTCCAGGGCGTCGATGCGGGTGACGGCGGCCACCAGGTCCGTCACCTTGCTGGCCCTCTCCATGCCCTGGGCCACCGCCCGGGCCACGTATTCCGGGAACAGGGCCGCCCCGGCGGTGGTGGTGAAAAACTGCTCCACGCTGCTGGAGCCCGGACCGCTGACTTTGATGTCAAAGCGCTTGAGCTGCCGCTGGTAAGCGTCCAGCCCCTCCAGAGGGGTGCCCCGGTACTGGTCCGAGCGGTCCAGCTCCTCCAGCACCTGGGTGAAGGTCTTCCCCGGGACGGCGTACATCCCCTTTTCCAAAGCGATCTGTTCGTAGCGAGCCATAAGCAAATCCTCCTTTACTCAGCAAAAAATCACGCCGCAGGTGCCCCCGCTGATGTCGGTCACCAAACCGCCCCTGCCGGAGCCCGCCGCCAGCTCCCCGCTGGCGTCCAGGGACAGCTGGGCGTAGCCCACCGTCAGGGCGTCCGCGCAGGGAAAGCGCATGTAGCCCGCCACCTGGACTGCGGCCACATCCCCCTCCACCGCCAGCACCACGCCGATGGGCGCCGTGCTCACCGGGCAGGGCTTTACCTTGCCGTCCTGGGTAAGGGCGGCCGCGTCCCCGGCAGCCACCTTGGCAGCGCCGCTGGTATCCACCTCAAAAGTGGCCACCTGCTGGGCCACCCCTTCAAAAGAAACGTTCATAGTCCTTCTCCTTTCTCCTCAAATGAAAAACTCCCCGTTCTCCCCTTCCCCAGCCTGGGGCGATCCCCCGGCCAGCTGGGGGGACAGGGGCAGCCGCTTTGCCGCCATTTTCCCGTAGGTCTCCGCCATAGAGGCGAGCTCCTCCACCGTAAGCCCCTTCACCGCCGATTCCATCACCGGACGGGGCAGTTCCGGCTGGAGCAGGGCGCTGTACTTGAGCACCTGCCCCCGAAGGTCCTCCCGGTAGGAGCGGCCCCAGCGGGCCTCCTCCTTGAGGGTTTTCACAAGCCGCCCCAGCTCCCGGGCCTGGGCGCCGGTCAGGGAAAGGCCCTCGTCCCCTGCTGTCTCCAAAGCTTTTTCGTAGTCCACCACATTCCCTCCTTCATACTGTTTTACCACCCCGGCGGCCCGCTGGGCGGGCACCGCCACAAAGGAGCACTCGTAGGCGTCCGCCGGGTCCTCCAGCACCCGGTGGCAGACCTGCCCCCCATAGGCCCGCCCCTTTACGTGGGAGCACTGCTCCTTGCCGCACAGGGAGCACACCGAGCGCCTCATGGAGCACCCCACGCTCACCTCCTTGAGGATTCCCCACGCTCACCTCCTTGAGGATTCCGCTCTCGATGAGCTCAATGACCTCCCGGTTCCCGGGGGTACGGGGCAGGTAGGCCCTGGCCGTAAGCCGGGCGTAGGGCTCCCCCGCCTGGGTGAGCCGCCCCGGGTCCTCCTCCAGCCCTGTGTCGTAGATCCGGGCGGTCTGCCCCGCCGCCCTGCGCTGGTGGTCGAAGAGCAGGGTCTTCCCGGGGAACAGCTCCGCAAGGCCCCGGAGGGCCTCCCGGGAAAAGCGCTCGTAGTCCCGGTCCACCTCGTTGTCGCACAGCACCAGGGAGAAGGCGTACACCTCCTCCGGGCGGTAGGCCCGGCGGGTGTAGCGGTTGATCTTCTCCATGTCCGGCGCTGCGGCGGCCTTGAGCACCTGTCCTTGCCTCATGTCTTCACTCCCTCCTGTTCCAGCTGCCTGGCCCGGGCCGTAAGGTAACGGGCGTTGGCATGGTCCACTTCGTCCTGCATGGTGATCTGATCCCACTGGATCTGGCACTGGGTGTCGAGGCCCTCCAGGGCAAGCCACGTGCGGCAGATCTTCCGCACCACGGGGGTGAGCACCCTCCGGTAGGCGTCCAGCTCGCTGGTGAGCATGTCCGCCTGCTGGCTGGACATGCGCTCGGTGGAGGACCAAGAAAGCCCCAAGAGGAAGGGGGGCACCCCCAGCTTCGCCACAATCTGCTCCAGCATCTGGCGCACGGGCACGTCGCTGTCCAAGATCTGGTTGTCGGCGCCAATGGCCTGGATGGACACGTCCCCCACCGCCACAAAGTCGTTGACCTCCCCGGCCCGCATGGCCCGCTGCCACTCCCCGGCCAGCTGCCGGGCCCTCTCCCCGGCGTACAGCCCCGCCGGGTCGGGCTTACAGGTGACAGCGAAGCGCACGTTCCCCAGCCGGTCCCAGTTGACCCCCAGGGTCTTGTAGATCTTCAGGAGCACCTCGCTGACAAAGGGGAGCCCCCGCAAAAGGGACGTGCCCCGCACCGAACCGCCCTCTGGGTTCAGGGCTGAAACCAGCAGCAGCTGGGGGTAGGGGCAGGGCCGTTTGCCCCCCTTTCCCCACACGGAGACCTTCGCCTGCAGGGGGCCGTCCTGTTCCAGCTCCACCCAGTCCAGGGAGGCGTTGTACAGGGCCGCCAGCCTCCCGCCGGAGAGGACCATCTCCCCCACGGCGTTGCCATAGGTGAGCAGGTCCTCAAAGTACCCGCCCAAAAAGGCGTCGATCCCCACGCCGCCGGCCCCCACCTGCACGCTGTCCAAAAACTCCTGCAGGCGCCTTTGGTCTTCCTCCCGGGGGCAGAGGACCTTAAACTCCCCCAGCAGCCTGCGCAGCTTGCCGATGGAGGCGTCGATGATGGGCACGTTCTCCCGCAGGGAGCGGTAAAGGCTCCGCTCCCCCGGCCCCGGCGGGGCGCCCCTGGCGAGATGGAAGGCCTCCTCTGGGCGGGTCTGCACGCTCAGGGCGATCTGCCTCTCCTTTTTTCGGAATCCCAGCATAGTTTCCTCCTTTCTGACAGCGGGCGCCTTAAAACCCGCTCTCATACTACCCGCAAAAACGGGGAAAAGTTGTCCTGTTGAGGACAACTTTTCCGAAACTTTTTGAAAAAAATCTTTCAGTCTTTAATTTTATCTTACATCTCCCGGCCCCAGCTTGATTTCCCCCGCGGCCTAGTGTAAGATAAAGGCAAAGAAGGGTAACGCGCCGCGCCGCCTCCCACGTCCTTACTTGGATCGGGAGAGGCCTGGGAAAGGAATGGTACTCTATGCCTGACTACTATCATTACAACCAAAATTCCGGGCAGCCGCCCATGTACAATCCCCCCCAATACCAACCCCAGGCCGGGATGGATCCCCCGCCCGGCTACGTGCAGAAAAGCCGCGTGGCCGCCGGGATACTGGCCATCCTGCTGGGGACCTACGGAATCCACAGCTTCTACCTGGGGAACACCTCCCGGGGGCTTTTGCAACTGCTTTTAAGCTTGTTCACCTGCGGCATCGGCGCCGTGGCCATGCTCATCTGGGGCATTGTGGACGGTGTGCGGCTGCTGGACGGCCGCATCATTACCGACGCCAACGGCGTATTTTTAAAGGATTGACACTTCGGAAAAGGAGAGCGCTATGACTGCATACGATGAAAACAACCCCCGCCAGGAGACGGCCGCCTCCCCGGAGGGAGGACCCGCCCCCCAGCCGGAACAGGCCGCCCAGCCCAACGCCGTCCCCCACCTGACCCTGGATCCCGACGGGGAGAACGGCCCCGCCCAGGGGGACCCCTTCCACTCCCAGGAGCCTCCCCGGGCGCCGGAACCACCCCGCCAAGAGGCGCCCCAGTACGAGGCGCCGCCCGCCTATGGCGCCCCGCAGTACGGGGTGCCCCAGTACGGCCAAGGCCAGTACGGCGGCTACC
>CALWIE010000067.1 GCA_944380625.1 uncultured Clostridia bacterium | reverse complement strand
TATCTGGACACATGGGAAGAAGTGGACTTTGACGATAAGCGGCGGGTGGTGGATTTGATGATTTCCGCAATTTACGCCACAAGCGAAAGTATCAACATCGTTTGGAAGATATGACGGCGCATAAGCGCCGCCATACAACGCAACCTTTCGCCCTTTGTAAACTAAGCTACCTCGGTTTTCGGAGGATTCCCCAAAAACCAGGGTCTGCCCGCAAAAAGAAAGATTGTTCTCGTTTTTTTAGGGCTCTAAACCGGGAAAAATCCCCTTTTTCCCAAGAGAAAGGGAATTTTCACAAAAACAGGAAAAATTATCAAATTTCATTTGCCAAACAGCCCTCCGTGTGGTATGATAGACCTGCGCCCGCAAAGGTTGCCCTGACCCGGCCTCCCCGAGAGGCGGGAAAGCGCGCCCTCTGCCCAAAGGCGCCCCCAGTGTGAAACCTCCCCTCCCGCCGGAGGGGGGAACTGACGCCAAAAACCAGTTTTGCGGCGGAAGGCATACGGCCCCTAAAAGCGAACCCGGGTTTCCCCGGCCCTTTTTGCCGCGCCTTCCAGCGCGGCATTTTCTTTTGGAAAGGGAGCGAGAGCCATGGAGACCAGAATCGCCGTGATCGGCATTGTGGTGGAGCAGGAGGACTCTGTAGAAGCCCTAAACGAGGTCCTTCACGAGTACCGGGAGTACATCATCGGGCGGATGGGGATCCCCTACCGGCAGAAGAAGATCAGCGTCATCAGCATCGCCGTGGACGCCCCCCAAGAGGTGATCTCCGCCCTCTCCGGAAAGGTGGGGCGGCTGCCGGGGGTAAGCTCCAAAACGGCCTACTCCGGGGTGCGCCCGTGAGCCGGGGGCTGGAGCTGGCCCGGCGGCTGGCGGAAACCCACGACCTGCCCGACGGGGACCTTTTGTACCTGCTGGAACACCGGGACGGGGAGGTCTCCCTCCTCCTCCAGAGGGAAGCCCAGGCCCTGTGCCAAAAGCACTATGGGAACCAGGTGTTCATCCGGGGGCTGATCGAGTTTACCAACTACTGCAAAAACGACTGCTACTACTGCGGCATCCGCCGGGGGAACCCCGGCGCCCTGCGCTACCGGCTCTCGGAGGAGGACATCCTCCTGTGCTGCCGCCACGGCTGGGAGCTGGGCTTTCGCACCTTTGTGCTCCAGGGGGGCGAGGACCCCTACTTCACCGACGAGCGGCTGTGCCGCCTGGTGCGGGCCATCAAAGAGCGCTGGCCCGGCTGCGCTGTGACCCTCTCGGTGGGGGAACGCCCCCGGGAGAGCTACCGGCTTTTAAAGGAGGCCGGGGCGGACCGGTACCTGCTGCGCCACGAGACCGCCACAGCGGCCCACTACGCAAAACTCCACCCGCCGGGACAGACCCTTCGCAGCCGGATGGAGTGCCTGCAAAATCTAAAAGACCTGGGCTACCAGGTGGGGGCGGGGTTCATGGTGGGCTCCCCCTTCCAGACCCTGGAGGACCTTAGCCGGGACCTGCGTTTCCTAAAGGAGTTCTCCCCCCACATGGTGGGGATCGGCCCCTTTTTAAGCCAGCGGGAGACCCCTTTCCGGGATTTCCCCAACGGCAGCGGGGAGCTGACCCTTTTCCTGCTGTCGGTCATCCGGCTGCTGCTGCCGGAAGTGCTTTTGCCCGCCACCACCGCCCTGGGCACCCTGCTGCCCGACGGGCGGGAGCAGGGCGTCCTCCACGGGGCCAACGTGGTGATGCCCAACCTCTCCCCCGAGGACGCCCGGGAGAAATACACCCTCTACGACAACAAGCTCCACTCCGGCGCCGAGGCCGCCGAAAGCCTCTCCCTCCTGCGGGAGAGCATGGCGAAAATCGGCTACACCGTCCCCGTGGACCGGGGGGACAGCCTTATGAAAAACGGAAGTTCGGGCGCAAGCCCCCTCTGATACAACACCTGAAGGGAAAGTCTCTCTGACCCCAAAGAAAGGAAGGAATTTTGTATGTACAACCCCAAATCCCTAAAGGCCGAGGAGTTTATCGACCACCAGGAGATCCTGGACACTTTGGCCTACGCCGACGAGAACAAGGAGAACGTGGCGCTCATCGACCAAATCCTGGACAAGGCCCGGGAGCGCAAGGGCCTGTCCCACCGGGAGGCCTCTGTGCTGTTGGCCTGCGAGATCCCCGAAAAGGTCCAGGAGCTGTACGCCCTGGCCGAGCAGATTAAGAAGGACTTCTACGGCAACCGGATTGTCATTTTCGCGCCCCTGTACCTGTCTAACTACTGCGTCAACGGGTGCCTCTACTGTCCCTACCACGCGAAAAACAAGCACATCCCCCGGAAAAAGCTGACCCAGGAGGAAGTGGAGAAAGAGGTCGTCGCCCTCCAGGACATGGGCCACAAACGCCTGGCCATCGAGACCGGCGAGGACCCGGTCAACTGCCCCATCGAGTACGTGCTAGACTGCATCAAGACCATCTACTCCATCAAGCATAAAAACGGCGCCATCCGCCGGGTGAACGTGAACATCGCCGCCACCACCGTGGAAAACTACCGCCGCCTGAAAGAGGCGGGCATCGGCACCTACGTGCTGTTCCAGGAGACCTACCACAAGGAGAGCTACGAGCACCTGCACCCCACCGGCCCCAAGAGCAACTACTGCTACCACACCGAGGCCATGGACCGGGCCATGGAGGGCGGCATCGACGACGTGG
>CALWIE010000066.1 GCA_944380625.1 uncultured Clostridia bacterium | reverse complement strand
GGCGTTGACGCAAAGCTTCTTTTCTTCTTCCATTTGAAAAATCCCCTTTCCCGCCGGGAACCCGGCGGCTGGTTTTGCGGGGGAACCCCCCGTGAGATAGTGTGGCGGGAAACCGGGAAAACATGTGCGCCTACCCGGCGGGCCCCGCCTATGAAACAGGGCGGACCCAGTCCGCCCCGTTTTCTTCCCTCCTTCAGCTGTGGAACGGGAGCACCGTCCGGTCGATGGTGTCCAGCTGCAGCTCCCCTTCGCCGGTCTGGCGGATGTCCAGGGAGATGGTCACCGGGGTGCCGCTGTGCTGGATGTTTTCCAGCTGCTCCTGGCAGTAGGCCACCACCTTGTCCACAAACAGGGTGTTGGCGGACACGTGCTCCCGGTCCTCCTCCTGGCCGTAGGAATCGTCCTCATCGTAGGAGTCGTCCTCGCCGTAGGGGTCGTCTTCGCCGTAGAGGCCGTCCTCGCCGTAGAGGCCATCCTCGCCGTAAGGGTCGTCCTCATCGTAGGGGTCGTCCCCGCCGTCCGGGCGGCCCGAGTTGGCCTGGGTGGCCTCGTACTCCGCCTCGCTGCGCAGCTGGGCCACCTGGTCCTCCAGGCCGCTGAAGTTCACAATGGGAACGATCTCCACCTCCAGGTAGTAGCCCTCTTCCACCTTTTCCTCGTCCTTTACGGTGTAGCGGGCCTGGAGGAAGGCCTGGCGCATGACCTCTTCCAGCTGGTCCAGCTGGGCGTCGCTGGGGGTGAGGCCATAGGTGTTGCAGAAGTTCACCGCGGCGTTTTCCACCGTAGTCGCGTTGTTCTGCCGGGCGCCTTCGGCGTTGGTGCCCGCCACGGCCATGTAGTCCTCGTTTTCCCCCTTGTAGCAGCTGTTGAACAGCGCCTGGAAGTACCCGGAGACGTCGTAGTCCGCAAAGCCCGTGCCCGGCAGGGTACACCCGCCCAGCAGAAGGCTCAGGCCCAGGGCTGCCGCCCCCAGGGCGGCCCGCTTTCTTCCTCTCATCCCAATCTTCCTCTCTTTGCTCACTCGTTGCGGCCGCAGCACTTTTTGTACTTCAGCCCGCTGCCGCAGGGGCAGGGATCGTTGCGGCCGGGCTTTTTCTGTTTCTTCACAGGCTGCTTTTTCACCGTGTCGTCCCCGGCGGTGCCGGCCTTGGTCTCCCGGGCCACCTGCTCCCGCTGGGGGGGCTCCTTTTTCCGCAGGCGCACAGTGAGGATCATCTTGGCGGTGTTCTCCCGGATGGCGGCGATCATGCTGTCGAACATGTCGAAGCCCTCCAGCCGGTACTCCACCACCGGGTCCTGCTGGGCGTAGGCCCGCAGGCGGATGCCGTCCTGGAGCTGCTCCATGGCGTCGATGTGGTCCATCCACTCCTGGTCCACATTCCGCAGCAGCACCACCCGTTCCACCTCCCGCATGATGGGGGGCGTAAACTCCTGTTCCTTTTTCTCATAGAGGGCCGCGGCCCGCTCTTGCAGCTCGCGGACCACGTGCTCGGGCTCCAGGTCCTCAAACTCCGAAGGGGAGAACCGCAGGTCCTCCTCCCCGATGAGCCAGCCCATGTAGTGGTCCCGCAGGCCCATCAGGTCCCAGTCCTCGTGGGGGACGTTCTCCGGCAGGTAGTTCTTCACGTTGGAGGCGATGGCCTCGGCGATCATCTTCTGGATCTGTTCCTTCATGTTCTCGCCGTTTAGCACCTGGTCCCGCTGGCCGTAGATGATCTGCCGCTGGCTGTTCATCACCTCGTCGTACTGGAGCACGTTCTTCCGGATGGCGAAGTTGCGGCTCTCCACCTTGCGCTGGGCGCTCTCGATGGAGCCCGAAACCATCCCCGCCTCAATGGGGGTCTCGTCGTCAATCTTGAGCCGGTCCATCAGGCTCTGGATCCGTTCGCCGCCGAACAGGCGCATCAGGTCGTCCTCCAGGGAGATGTAGAACCGGCTCTTGCCGGGGTCGCCCTGGCGGCCGGAACGGCCCCGCAGCTGGTTGTCGATCCGGCGGGACTCGTGGCGCTCGGTGCCGATGATGTACAGGCCGCCCAGGCGCCGCACCTCTTCCGCCTCGGGGGCGATCTCCTCTTTATACTTCCTGTTAAGCTCCCCAAAGGTCTTGCGGGCCTCCAGGATCTCCTCGTTTTCCGTGTGGCTGTAGGCGGTGGCCTCCACCAGCAGCTCCTCGCTGTAGCCCATCTTGCGCATTTCCGCCTTGGCTATAAACTCCGCGTTGCCCCCCAGGAGGATGTCGGTGCCGCGGCCGGCCATGTTGGTGGCGATGGTCACGGCCCCCTTGCGGCCGGCCTGGGCCACAATCTGGGCCTCTTTCTCGTGGAACTTGGCGTTTAGGACCTCGTGCTTGACGCCCCGGGCCCGGAGCATTTTGGAGAGCATCTCGGATTTTTCGATGGTGATGGTGCCCACCAGCACGGGCTGGCCCTTTTCGTGGTGCTCCACAATGTCATCGATGACGGCCTTGAACTTGGCCTGCTGGGTCTTGTAGACCACGTCGGGGCAGTCCTCCCGGATCATGGGCCGGTTGGTGGGGATCTCCACCACGTCCAGCTTGTAGATCTCAGAAAACTCCTCCTCCTCGGTCATGGCGGTGCCCGTCATGCCGGAGAGCTTGTCGTAAAGCCGGAAGTAGTTCTGGAAGGTGATGGTGGCCAGGGTCCTGCTCTCCCGGGCCACCTCCACCCCCTCTTTGGCCTCGATGGCCTGGTGCAGGCCCTCGTTGTAGCGGCGGCCATACATCAGCCGGCCGGTGAACTCGTCCACGATGATGACTTCCCCGTCCTTGACCACGTAGTCCTGGTCCCGGTGCATGATGCCCCAGGCCTTGATGGCCTGGTTCACATGGTGCTGGATCTTGATGTTGTCCGGGTCGGTCAGGTTGTCCACGCCGAAGAACTCCTCGGCCTTTTTCACGCCCCGGCGGGTCAGGGAGCAGGTCTTCCGCTTTTCGTTTACGATGTAGTCGTAGTCCTTATAGAGCTCGTCGTTGTCCTCTTTCTCGTCGGTCTCCTTGACCCGGATGGGCTTTAGGGACCGGGCGAAGGCGTTGGCCCGGCCGTAGAGGTCATCGGCCTTGGCCCCCTGGCCGGAGATGATGAGGGGGGTGCGGGCTTCGTCGATGAGGATGGAGTCCACCTCGTCCACAATGGCGTAGGCGTGGCCCCGCTGGACCTTGCGCTCCTTGTAGGTCACCATGTTGTCCCGCAGGTAGTCAAAGCCCATCTCGTTGTTGGTGCCGTAGGTGATGTCGCAGGCATAGGCGGCTTTTTTCTCCTGGGAGGTCATGCCGTTGAGGGCCAAGCCCACGGTAAGGCCCATAAAGTTAAAGACCCGGGCCATCATCTCCCCCTGGTACTTGGCCAGGTATTCGTTGACGGTGACAATGTGCACCCCTTTGCCCGTCAGGGCGTTTAAGTAGGCGGGCAGGGCCAGGGTGAAGGTTTTGCCCTCGCCGGTCTTCATCTCGGCGATGCGCCCCTGGTGGAGGATGATGCCGCCCTGCACCTGCACCGGGAACAGCCGGATGGAAAGCACCCGGTCCATGGCCTCCCGGCAGGCGGCAAAGGCCTCGGTGAGGATGTCGTCCAGGGTCTGCCCCTCCTCCAAGCGCTTCTTGAGGGTGCCGGTCTGGGCCTTCAACTCCTCATCGCTCATCTGCCTGTATGTGTCCTCCAGCCCCAGCACCTGGTCCACCAGGGGCTGGATGCGCTTGAGCTCTCTTTTGCTGTAGTTTCCGAACAGTTTCGTTAAGATACGGTTTGCCATAACTCTGCCTTTCCGAAAGGGAGGCTGTCCCTTTGCATTCCAGGTTCCCGCCGGAAAACCCCCGGCGGCGCATACACGGGTTTATTATAGCACGGCCCGCGGGCCCATTGCAAGGAAAGCCACAGTTTGTTTACAATTTTACGGAGTTTTCCCCGCCCCGGGCCTTTTCATTTTCCCAGAAATTTGTTATAATAACGTGTATTTTTACGATTTTTTCAGATAGGAAGTGCCATATGGAAGAACAAGCCGTAAAACAGAACAAAATGGGCACAGCCCCCATGCTGCCCCTGATCCTCTCCATGTCCCTGCCCGCCATGTTTTCCATGCTGGTGCAGGCCCTTTACAACATTGTGGACAGCTACTTTGTGGCCCAGGTCAGCGAGAAGGCACTTTCCGCCGTGAGCCTGGCCTTCCCCATCCAGAACCTGCTCATCGCCTTCGCGGTGGGCACGGCGGTGGGGGTCACCAGCCTCATCTCCCGCAGGCTGGGCCAGGGCCGCCAGAAGGAGGCGGACAGCGCCGCCGCCCACGGGATCCTCTTGGGCCTTGCCACCTGGCTGCTCTTTGCCCTGTACGGGGCCTTTTTCTCCACCCCTTTCTTCCGGCTGTTCGAGACAGACCCGGAGATCATTGAGATGGGCGCCAGCTACATCTCCATCTGCTGCGTGTTCTCCTTCGGGGTGTTCGTGGAGATCACCCTGGAGCGCACCCTCCAGGCCACGGGCAACATGATCTGGCCCATGATTTTCCAGCTCATCGGCGCCATTACCAACATCATCATGGACCCCATTTTGATCTTCGGCTACTTCGGCCTGCCCGCCATGGGGGTGGCCGGGGCCGCCATCGCCACGGTGATGGGGCAGATCCTGGCCATGGTGGTGGCCACCCTGGTGGTCATCTTCCGGGACCACGCCGTACACATCTCCTTTAGGCACTTCCGGCCCAGCTGGAAAACCATCCGGGACATCTACGCGGTGGGGGTGCCCTCCATTGTCATGCAGTCCATCGGCACGGTGATGACCATGGCCTTAAACGGCATTTTGTCCTCCTTCTCCACCGCCGCCTACACCGTGTTCGGCATCTACTTTAAGCTGCAATCCTTTGTGTTCATGCCCGTCTTCGGCTTAAACCAGGGGCTTTTGCCCATTTTGGGCTATAACTACGGCGCCCGGAACAAAAAGCGGATGCTCTCCGCCTTCCGCCTGGGCTGCGCCATCGCCCTGGTCATCATGACCGCCGGGATGATCGTCTTCCTGGCG
This sequence comes from uncultured Clostridia bacterium, assembly GCA_944380625.1. The sequence continues at coordinate 7,718 of CALWIE010000066.1, read as the reverse complement.
GCGCCCCAGTGGCTTTTGTCCATCTTCAACGCCAGCGCCGAGCTTTTGGAGATCGGCGTCCCCGCCCTGCGGATCATCTGCACCTGCTTCCTGTTCGCGGCCCTGGGCATTGTGTGCTCCACCCTGTTCCAGGCTGTGGGCAAGGGCGTGTACAGCCTTATCGTCTCCCTGATGCGCCAGCTGGCGGTGCTGGTGCCCGCCGCCTGGATTCTGGCCCAGGTGACCCGCCAGGTGAGCGCCGTGTGGTGGGCCTTCCCCATCGCCGAGTGCGTGTCCCTGGCAGTGAGCCTTGCCTTTTTCCTGCGGCTTTACAACCGGGAGATCAAACACCTGGAAACCGTCGAGGAGCGCTGACCCCCCCAAAAAACAGCCGAAAAGGGCTGCCGCTTGCCGCGGCAGCCCTTTTTTACGCCTGTTTCCCCCCGGGCCCTCCAAGGGGGAGCCGCACGGTGAAGAGGCTGCCCTCCCCCAAGCGGCTTTCGGCGGAGGCGGAGCCCCCGTGGGCCTGGGCGATCCACTGGACCATGGAGAGCCCCAGGCCGCTGCTGTCCCCGCTGCGGGAGGGGTCCGCCTGGAAGAACCTGTCCCAGATCTTGGGAAGGTCTTCCGGTGCGATGCCGGTGCCGTCGTCCCGCACTGTCAGCACCGCCCAGCCCGCCGACTCCTCCAGGCCCATCCAGATGTGCCCCCCTTCCCGGCCATAGGCCACGGCGTTTTGCAGCAGGTTGCCCCACAGCCGCAAAAGGAGGGTCTGGTCGCCGGTGACCTGCACCCCGGGCCGGATGTCCGCCTTGAGGGAGATGCCCCGCTCCCCGGCGATCTCCCCGAACTCCTCGGCCTCCAGGAGGCTCAGCTCCGAAAGGTCCAGCCTCTCCAGGGAGAGCCGGGCCCGGCCCTGGTCCGCCCGGGAGAGGAGCAGCAGCTGGGAGACCATCTCCCCCATGGCGGCGGCCTTTTGGGCGATGGCCTCCGCCTCCTGGCGGGCGCCCTGGGGCAGGCCCTCTTGGGAGAGGAGCTCCTCGCAGCGCAGCTGCACCACCGAGAGGGGGGTGCGCAGCTCGTGGGCCACATCGCTGGCAAACTGCTTCTCCCGGCGGACGCCCTCCTCAATCACGTCCAGAAGGCTGTCGAAGGTCTGGGCCAGGGTGTAGATCTCGTCCCGGCCCTCCCCCAGCCGCACCCGCCGGGAGAGGTCCTTTTCCCGCCGGATGTCCTGGACGGTCCGGGTGACCTGGGCCACCGGCCTCAGGGCCCGGCGGCTGAGGAGATACCCGCACACCGCCGTCAGCAGGATCAGCGCCGGGAACAGGATCAGGGCCAGCCGCAGCATAAACCGGAAATCCCGCTCCGCATCGGAGAGGGAGGCCACCCCCCGCACCACCAGCTCCCCGTAGCCCTCCACGAGAAAGGCCAGGTCCAGCACATAGTACCGGGTCTCCCCCGCAGTGACCGAGCGCAGCTCCCCGCTGGAAAGGCCCAGGTCGTAGTCGAAGCCATAGGGCAGCCTGCCGTACAGCAGGGAGGGGCTTCCCGGCTCGTACACGGAAAGGTAGACCCCGTTTTCCAGGTCCAGCAGGTCCGAGTCGAACTCCAGCCGGCCCTGGCGGTACTCCACTTGGCCCATGGCCTCGGACACCCGTTCCTCCAGGGTGCCCTGCACCCCCAGGACGATCTCCCGGGAACCCGCGGAAAACAGCAGCGCCAGCATCAGGCACACCACCAGGGCCATGGAGGCCGTGTACAGCAGCACCAGCCGGCTCTTCAGCGAAAGCCCCTTCATGCCCCGCCCTCCTTGAGCACATAGCCGTGGCCCCGCACGGTGTGGATGTACTTGACCTTGTGCCCCTCGTCCAGTTTTTTGCGCAGGTAGCGGATGTACACGTCGATCACGTTGGAGCCCCCGGAGTAGCCGTAGTCCCACACGTGCTGCTCCAGCTTGTCCCGGGAGAGGACGATCCCGGCGTTTTGCATCATGTAGCGCAGCAGGGAGAACTCCTTGGAGGAGAGGGAGACCTCCTCCCCGGCCCGGAAGGCCCGGCGGGCAGAGAGGTCCAGCTCCAGCTCCCCCACCCGCAGGACGCTGGACTTCTCCCCCCGGGGCTTGCGCAGCAGCACCCGCAGCCGGGCCAGCAGCTCCTCAAAGGCGAAGGGCTTTATCAGGTAGTCGTCCGCCCCGGCGTCCAGCCCCGCCACCCGGTCCTCCACGCTGTCCCGGGCGGTGAGCAGCAGCACGGGCACCTGGTTCCCCTCCCGCCGCAGCCTCCGCAGCACGCTGATGCCGTCCAGCCTGGGCATCATGATGTCCAGCACCAGGGCGTCGTATTCCGCCCCCAAGAGGTAGTCAAAGACCTCCTCCCCGTCGAAGCAGGCGTCCACACTGTAGCCCTCCCCCTTCAGGCGGCGCTTTATCAGGTGGTTGAGCTCCCGCTCATCCTCCGCGATCAAGATGCGCATAGCTGCCTCCTTTCTGGAAAAAGGGCTGTTGCCCGGCGCAACAGCCCCCGCCAGGACTCAGTCCTGGTAGTCCACGCTCCACTCGATGAAATTCCCGGTGGAGGCGTCGATTTCAAACTCGTACTCCGCGCGCTCAAAGTAGAGCTCGCCCTCGTAGATCTGGCGGCCGTCGTCCCAGTCCGCCTCGATGCGCACGTTCTCCCCGGCGGCCCCCGGGACCCGGTCCAGCACCAGCTGGGTGGCTTCCTCCAGGGTGATGGCCGTGGATGAGGCGTTTTTCCCGTTGCCGTTGCCATTGCCGTTGCCGCCCTGCCGGCGCACGTCGGAGCTGTACTTCAGGATTTCCCCGGTGTCCTGGGAGACCTCGTAGTCATACTCCGTCCCCGCCGCATGGAACTCCACGTCGTACACCGGGCGGCCGTCGTCCCAGTCCGCCTGGACCTGCAGGTAGTTTGTGTCCCCTTCTGTCAGGCCGGCGTGCTCCAAGGCAATGGCCTTGGCCTGCTCCTCTGTGACGGCCTGGCCGGCAGAGTCCGGCTTTGCCGTGGCCTGGATGTCCTGGGCCTGCTCTTTCTCCGGGGCGCTGCTGGGGGCGGCCTCCGGGGAGGGAGTGGCCTTCACGGCGGCAGCCTGGCTGTCGTCCATCTCCTCCTGGGCGCCGGGGGTTCTGCCGCCCCTGTCATAGTTGTAGTTGACAATCTCCCCGCCCTTGCGGGCCACGTCGTAGTGGTACTCGGCGCCCCCGGCGGAGAACTCCACCTCGTAGACCGCCCGGCCGTCCACGTCGTCCTCCTTGGCGGAGAGGGAGGCGGCGTCCTGCTGCTCCACCCCCGCGTGGGCCAGGGCCAGCTCCACCGCCTGGGCCTGGGTGACGCTCCCCCCGCGGCCCAAAAGGGACACCGCCAGGGCGATAATCCCCACCACGGCCAGCACCGCCCCCACGGCAATGGGCACCACCACCTTGGGGTTTATCCTGCTCAACAGCTTTTCCTTCATAGCCTTTCGCTCCTTTTCTCTTTGGTATGGCTCAAGATTACCAGCCCAAAATTAAAGGAACATTAAAAAAGGGAAGCAGGGTACATTTTTTCCTTCTCTCCCTGTCACCCCAGGCCCCCGGGGGAATAGGATAGGGTAAAACCACAAGGAGGCGGAGATTTTGCCGATCCGTATTTTCATCGACCAAGGGCACAACCCCCAGGGGGTCAACGCCGGGGCCGAGGGCTTCGGCCTGCGGGAACAGGACGTAAACTACAAGGTGGGCATGGAGCTGGCCCGGCTTTTAAACGGGGACCCCCGCTTTACCGCCCGGGTCTCCCGCGCCACCCCCACAGAGGTCCTGGGCTCCAGCAACAGCACCAGCCTCCAGCGGCGGGTGCGGCTGGCCAACGCCTGGCCCGCCGACTACTTTGTCAGCATCCACTGCAACGCCAACACAAACCCTGCCGTCCACGGCACGGAGGTGTACGTCTACCGGCAGAACACCCAGGCCTATTGGCTGGCCCAGCACGTGCTGGCGGGGGTGGTGGACGCCGTGGGCACCCGGGACAACGGGGTGCGCCTCAACCCCAGCCTCTACGTGCTGCGCCGCACCGCCATGCCCGCCATCCTGGTGGAGCTGGCCTACCTTACAAACGGCGGGGACGCCCTAAAGCTCCGGGACGAGCAGCCGGCCTTTGCCCGGGGGATCTATCAGGGGATCCTGCGCTATTTCGGCTTTAGGGAGGATTAGGCGCAGCCTCCATAGGTGAGCAGGGCGGTGTGGCGGCTCATGCCGGGGCGGATCTCCAGGGTGTCGGTGTCGTAGCGCACCCACCGGCCGCCCAAGTCCAAAAAGTCCTCCACCGGCCCCAGCACGTCAAAGCCGAACCTGTCTGAACGGTAGTGCATGGGGAGGATCACCCGGGGGGACAAAGCCTCCACCACCTCCCAGGCCTCCTCGGGCCCCACGGTGTAGTGGCCCCCCACCGGCACCATCACCGCGTCCAGGTTTTGGAGCTTCTCCAGCACCTCTGGGGCGGGCATGGCCCCCAAGTCCCCCAGATGGGCCACCCGCAGGCCGCCGGCCTCCAGCAGGTGGATCACATTGGGCCCCCGCTCCGCCCCGCCGCAGCCGTCGTGGAACGAGGGCAGCGCCGTAATGGTAAAGGGGTTTTCCGGGCCGTCCTCCCGCAGGGCCACCCCCTGGCGGTAGTTGTGGTCGTAGTGCTCGTGGCTGCACAGCACCTGGTCCGCCGTCTCCTGCACGTCCCGAAGGCCCGGCACGCTGCCTGGCTCGAAGGGGTCCAGCACCAGGGCGTAGCCCTCGCAGGTGACCTTAAAGCAGGAATGCCCCAGCCATTTGATTTCCATTTTCCCCATGGTTTCATCCATCCTTTCCGGGAGATTCAGGGTTTTCCCCAAGAAACTCCCCTGGCATATAGAAGATTATAGCACAGTGTGCCAGATTTTCCCACTCCCCGGAAAAATTTTCCCACAGAAAAAACGCCCCGAAGCCAAAAGCCTTCGGGGCGCTGCCCCTTTGCAGGGGACTTCAGCCCAGGGGTTCCCAGGGGACGGCCTTTCCAGGCAGCTTCCGGCCCGGGCCTGGGGCCGCCGGGTCTCTGCGGGGGATCTCCATGGGGGAGAGCTCCCTATAGGCCTCCCACTGGTCCCCGGTTTCCGGCGGGGTGAACATCAGCCCCGTACACTCCTGGGCGGAGGCCACCCCCTCGGGCTCCAGCCCCGGGGGAAGGGAGTCGTGCTCGTGGTATTCTTTTGGACGGTTCGGCTGTTTCATAGGGCCACCCTTTCTTTTTCCCTTAGGATGTGCCAAAGGCCTCTGGGCTATGCGGGAAAAAGAAAAAAGGCCCCGGAGGCTTCGGCCTCTGGAGCCCTTTTTATCCTGGATTTTAAACGTTCTTTCCAGCGCCAAGCTTTTTGCGCTTGTGGATCTGCCACATGCAGAACAGGTTGGGGGCGATGCACTGGCTGCTGAAGCACCCAGCGGCCACGCCGGCCATCATGGGCAGAGCGAAGGAGACCACCGTATCGATGTTGAACAGCAGCGCCACCACCAGCACCACCAGCAGGCTCAGGAAGGTGCACAGGGAAGTCAGCACCGTGCGGCCCAGGGTCTGGTTCAGGCTCAGGTTCAAAATCTCGTCGTAGGAGGCCTTGGGGCCCATCTTCCGGCGGTTTTCCCGGACCCGGTCGTACACCACGATGGTGGCGTTCAACGAGTAGCCCAGGATGGTCAGGATCACGGCGATGAAGATGTCGTCAATATCCAGCCCACAGATGACGAACACGCAGAAGGCGATGAGCACGTCGTGCAGCAGGGCGATCACCGCGGTGATGCCGGCGGCCAAGCCGCCGATCTTTCTAAACCGCAGAGCGATGTACAAAAGCAGGAATACGGCGGTAATGGCGAAGCACACCAGGCACTTCTGGAAGAACCGGGCGCCCATGCTGGCCTCCACAGAGCTGGAGGAGAGCATCTCAAAGCCCAGGTCGGGATAGGTGCTCTGCAGGGTGTCGGTCACCTGGCCCTGCTCCTCGGGGGTCATGGCCTGGTTGCCGGAGAAGGAGACCGTCACCTGCTCGCCGCCGGTGGTGAAGTCCTGGCTGATGGACACCTCACAGTCGCGGCCCACGCTCTCGGTGACGGCGGCTTCCACGCCGCCGGCGTCCACCTCGCCCCCCTCCACGGAGTAGAGGATCATCGAGCCGCCCGCGAACTGGATGTCCAGGGCGGGGCCCAAAATGGCGCTGGCCAAAAGGCCCACCACCAGCAGGACAAGGGAAATACCAAAGAAGATCTTTTTATTCTGATAAAAATGGAACCGGTAAGTTTTCTCATTCATCGCCGCGCGCACCTCCAAACAGCCATTTCTTATGCAGGCATTTGAAGCCGGCAAGGGAGAGGGTCATCAGCCGGGTGGCCGTCATGCCCATGATAAAGTTGCCGATGATGCCCACCAGCAGGGTAAAGCCAAAGGAGAAGATGGAGCCGGTGGTGGACTCGCCGAAGATGATGGACAGGATGTTGCTGGGGCCGAACACGCCCATCAGCATAATGGCCACGATCATGGTGGTGATGTTGCCGTCGAAAATGGCCCAGAAGCTCTCGGAGAAGCCCAGCTTCAGAGCGCCGTCCAGGGTCTTGCCGTTTCGGAGCTCCTCCCGGATACGGCTGGAGGAGATCACGTTGGCGTCCACGCCCATGCCGATGGAGAGCACAATGCCCGCCAGGCCCGGCAGGGTCATGGTGTAGGAGTTGAGGACGGGGCAGTACCCCGAAATAGCCGCAAAGCACAGGCCCATCTGGCCCGCCAGGCTGATGACCGCCACCACGCCGGGCAGCCGGAAGATGAGGATCATCAACAGGGAGATCACCACAAAGGCGATGATGCCCGCCAGCATCATGGCATTTAAGGCCTGGGTGCCCAGGGTGGGGGGCATGCTGCTAAAGGAGGAAACCTGCAGGGCAAAAGGCAGGGCGCCCGCCTGGATCTGGGCGGCCAGCTGGGTGGCCTCCTCGCTGGTGAAGTCGCCGGTAATGGAGCACTGGCCGTCGGTGATGGCCTCATTTACCGTGGGGTAGGAGATCATGGTGTCGTCCATCCAGATGGAGATGGTCTGGCCCACCAGGCGCTCCGTAGCCTCGGCAAACTTCTCCTTGCCCTCCTCGGAGAGCTCCAGGGCCACCATGTACTCGTACTCGCCGGTGGTCTGGTCCTGGGTCATGGCCGGGGAGGCGCTGACCACATCGCTGCCCTCCAGGATCACAGTGTCCGCGGTGGTGCCGGCGGGGGTGGTGTACACCATGCTGCCGTCGTCGCCGTAGTCCACAGACTCATACTCCATGCCCTCCCGGAAGGTGAGCTGGGCGGTGGCGGCCAGCTCGTTGATGGCCTCCTCCGGGTCGAAGTTCTCCTCGTCGCTGCGCCAGGGGAAGCGCACGATGATCCGGTTGTTGGTGGGGTCCGTGTAGATCTCGTAGTCGGTGATGCTCTGGGAGACCATGCGGGTCTCGATGATCTCCTTGGCGGCGGCCAGCTCGTTGGAGGTGGCCTCTACGCCGTCCTCGGGGCTGAAGGTGGCTTCCACGCCGCCCCGGATGTCGATGCCCCAACGGATGTCCCCGGCGCCTTTTATGTAGGTCTGCTTAAAGTCGCCCTTCTGGCCGTACACCCCGAACAGGGACGTGACCACCAGGGCGGTGATGAGAAGCAGCACTACGAAAAACACAGGTTTTCTTACTCGCTTCATGGGTGTCTTTCCTC
>CALWIE010000065.1 GCA_944380625.1 uncultured Clostridia bacterium | reverse complement strand
CAGCTGCCCCCACCCCTGCTGCGCACCGATGTGATGGACCTCTCGGACCTAAAGCCGGGAATGCGGCTCTCCGGCACGGTGCGCAATGTGGTGGACTTTGGGGCCTTTGTGGACATCGGCGTCCACCAGGACGGCCTGGTACACATCTCCCAGATCGCGGGCCGTTACATCCGCCACCCCTCAGAGGTCCTTTCCGTGGGGGATGTGGTGGAGGTCGCTGTGCTGGAGGTGGACGAGGCCAAAAAGCGGATCAGCCTCACCATGCGGGATCTGGATAAAGCCCCCGAAAAACCTGCGCCGCCCCGGGGCGTAAGGAATTTGTAAGGGAAACCATGGGATTCCCGTTGGATTTCCGGCGTATACTCTGCCCCAAGAGGAGGAAAGACTTATGGAGAAAATGCAGTATGTGTGCCCCAAATGCGGGTGTATGCAGTACGAGACCGACCAGTTCCAGGCCACAGGAGGCAACTTCGCGAAGCTCTTCGATGTGCAGAACAAGAAGTTTGTCACCGTAAGCTGTACAAACTGCGGCTACACCGAGCTGTACAAGTCCCAGACCACCACCGGCTGGAATATTTTGGACTTTCTCGCAGGCAACTGAGAACAGTAAAAAATCCCCCCGCCATCAAGCGGAGGGATTTTTTACCTTGCAATGGGATGGGGAGGCTACCGCCGGCTGCCTTTGCAGCCAGCTCAGCCCGCGCGGCAGCCCCGGTGGCGCAGCCTGTGCCGCACCGCGAAGAACACTGCGGCAGCCAGCAGCCCCAGCAGAAGGGTGGTGAAGAGAGCTCCCATGGCCGCCTCCTCACACCACCAGCAGGCCGATGTGGTACACCGCGAAGGTCACCACCCAGGCCACGGCGATTTGGAACACCGCCGCGACGCCCACCCATTTCCAGCTGCCGGTCTCCTTTTTGATGGTGGCCAGGGTGGCGGCGCAGGGAACATACAGCAGGGAGAAGGTCATCAGGCAGTAGGCGTTCAGCGCCCCGAAGCCAATGCCGGAGAGGGCCGCCAGCAGGGAGCCCATGCCCTCGGCGGAGGTGATGCTCTGCACCCCGAACAGCACCGCCGTGGAGGACACCACCACCTCCTTGGCGGAGATGCCCGCGATCAGCGCCACCACAATCTGCCAGAAGCCCAGGCCGATGGGGGAGAAGAAGGGCACAATCACCTTGCCAATCAGGGAGCCGAAGGTGGCCCCCATGTCCTGGGAGTAACCCGAGGGCCCAAAGTTTAAGAGCACCCACATGATGATGGACGCCACAAAGATGGTGGTGCCCGCCTTGGTGAGATAGTCCTTTACCTTTTCCCACACGTAGATGGCGATGGTCCGGGCGCTGGGGGCCTTGTACTCCGGCAGCTCAATCAGCAGGGCGTTTTCCCGCTGCTTTTTCCGGTCGGTCAGGTGCAGGAAAAAGGCGCAGGCAATGGCCACCAAAATCCCCAAAAGGTACATGGAGTAGGCCACCAGCAGGGCGTTTTCCGGGAAGAACAGCTCGGAGAACAGCACGTAGATGGGAAGCCTTGCGCTGCAGGACATAAAGGGGGTGATGAGCATGGTCTTGTACCGGTCCCACTTGTTCTCCAGGGCCCGGGAGGCCATGATGGCGGGCACCGTGCAGCCAAAGCCCAAAATCATGGGGATGAAGGACCGGCCGGAGAGTCCCAGCCTGCCCATGATGCTGTCCATCACATAGGCCACCCGGGACATGTAGCCGCTGTCCTCCAAAAAGGCCAGGGCCAAAAACAGGATGAAGATGTTGGGCAAAAACAGGAGGATGCCCCCCACGCCGGCGATGATGCCGTCCACGATGAGGGAGGTGAGCATCCCGTTTACCTGCAAGGCCTCCAGCCCGGCGGCCACCCCGCCGGAGATCAGGTCCAGCCCCAGCTGGAAGTACTCCTTCAGCCAGTCGCCCACCGTAAAGGTGAGGAAGAACACCAGGGCCATAATGCACAGGAAGATGGGCAGCCCCCATACCCGGTGGGTCAAAAGCCTGTCGGCCTTGTCGGTCATGGCCTCCCGGGCGGACTTGTTCACCAGCACCTCCTGGATGACTTCGTCGATGAAGTCGTACTTCTGGTTGATGATGTCCTTTTCATAGCTGCGGTCCAAAACCTCCGGCAGGTCCACCGGGTAGTCCCGGGAGATCTCCGTGTCGTTTTCCAGCAGCTTGATGGCGTGCCACCGCAGGTTTTCAAGGCCCGGGTATTTTTTCTCAAGGGCCTCCATCAGCAGGTCGATCTTGTCCTCAATCTCGTCGCTGTACACCATCACGTATTCCCCGTGGTGGTCGTGGCGGTGGCGGGTCTGCTCGGTGTGGTGGTGGCTGGTGGCCTCGGTGGCCTTCTGGCCCTTGTGGTGGGCCGCCGCGTGCATCAAAATATCCAGGCCGGTCTTGCGCCGGGCGCTCACGGGGATCACCGGGATGCCCAGCATCTCCGGCAGCCGGTGCAGGTCGATTTCCATGCCCCGCTTCTGGACGATGTCCATCATGTTCAGCGCCAGGATCACCGGCTTTCCCAGCTCGATGAGCTGCAAGGTCAGATACAGGTTCCGCTCCAGGGAGGAGGCGTCCGCCACGTCGATGATCACGTCCACGTCGTCGCTTAAAATGTATTGCCGTGTCACCTGCTCCTCCATGGTGTAAGAGGTCAGGCTGTAGGTGCCCGGCAGGTCCACCAGCTTGTACTCGTGGTCGTGAAACTGGAACAGGCCCTCCTTTTTCTCCACGGTGACGCCGGGCCAGTTTGCCACTTTCAGGTTGGCGCCGGTGTAGGCGTTGAACAGGGTGGTCTTCCCGCAGTTGGGGTTTCCCACAAACCCAATGGAAAGTTCATGTGCCATCGTGTTCCCTCCTCCCGTCAAACAACTTGGATCTGGATATGGGAGGAGATCCCATACCCCACGGCGAACCGGGTGCCCCGCACCTTGATGACCATGGCGCCCCGGCGCTTTTTCCGCAGCACCGAGACACTGCTGCCCTCAATCAGCCCCAAGGCCTCCAAGCGCCGTTCCAAGCCCACCGGCAGCTCCAGCTTTTCCACCCTATATAGGGAACCGGGGTTCCCCTCCTGCAAGGTCATCGCAAGACCCCTCCTTTTTTCTTCCCACCGAAAAACCAAGGCTTTCCCCAGCGAAGGGGACGCGTTCGGCCCAAGTCCCGGCCCTTCGAGTTAGTCTACTATAAACTAGCACATGGCGGGGGAAATGTCAATGTGTTAGTCTAGACTACCTAGTTTTGAAAACGATCACCTCCCCAGATTTGGCCCTTCCCAGAAAGAGGCGCCTGTGGTATACTGATACAGCCGGCGGCAACGGCCGCCGCAGTAAAGGAGGGACTGTTCATGCTGTTAGCAGTGGATGTGGGCAATACCAATATCACCCTGGGGGTGTTCGAGGGGGACAAGCTGCTGTTTGTCTCCCGGGTGGCCTCCGACGCCTCCCGGATGGAGGACCAGTACGCCGTGGAGATGGGGGACATCCTCCGCCTGTACGGGGTGCCCCAGGAGAAGATCCACGGGGCGGTGCTCAGCTCCGTGGTGCCGAAACTTACAGAGTACATCTCCCACGCGGTGGAGAAGCTCTACGCCGTAAAGCCTTTTGTGGTCAGCTACAAGACGGTGCGGGAGTTTTTCCCCATCGCCATCGACCAGCCGGAGAGCGTGGGCCCGGACCTGATCGCCGGCTGCGCCGGGGCCAAGGCCCTGTACGCCTGCCCCTGCATCGTGGTGGACATGGGCACGGCCACCACCCTGGTTGCCTTGGATCCCGAGGGCACCATGGTGGGCGGCGCCATCGCCCCGGGGATCGGCGTCTCCCTGGACGCTCTCACCAGCCGGGCCGCCCTGCTCTCCTCGGTGAGCCTGGAGCCCCCCGCCCAGGTGGTGGGGCGCAACACCGCCGACTGCCTGCGCTCCGGGGTGCTCTACGGGGCCGCCGCCATGCTGGACGGCCTGTGCGCCCGCATGGAGGAGGA
>CALWIE010000064.1 GCA_944380625.1 uncultured Clostridia bacterium | reverse complement strand
CCCCGGCCTGGTATTCCCCCCAGACGCTGCCGCACCGGCCGCCGATGACGATTTTCGGGACCTTTCCCTCGTACTCCTGCATGGGGATGCGGCAGCGGGAGCCCGCGTCCTTCTCGATAAAGATGGCTCCGCCCCGCATGGCGTAGCCTGCGGCGTCCCCGCAGGAGCCGTGGAGGATGATCTTCCCTCCGTTCATCGTGTCGCCCACAGCGTCCTGGGCGTTGCAGAACACCTCGACAGAACCCCCGTCCAGATAGGCCCCCAGGGCATTGCCCGGCACCTGCCGGACCCTGTAAGTCCCCGCCCCAGCTCCCGCGGCGATGTACCGCTGGCCCAGTGAGAAGTTTTCCATAGCGCTTCCTCCTTTACTCCCCGGCGTGCTTTACGCCCAGCACCCGCAGCTCGGCGTCCGAGAGCCCCACGCCCCGGAGCATCAGCCGGTTGCCCCGGGCAGCCTCGATGGAGTTGATGCCCATGCCGCCCATCATCTCCTTGAGTTCATGGGTCCAGGCGGCGACCAGGTTTATCAGGCGCTGGGCGCCCACCTCCGGATTCAGGCGCTGCACCAGGTCGGGCCTCTGGGTGGCGATGCCCCAGTTGCACTTGCCACTGTGGCAGCTGCGGCACAGGTGGCAGCCCAAAGCCAGCAGCGCCGCCGTGCCGATGTACACCGCGTCCGCTCCCAGGAGGATGGCCTTGAGCAGATCCGCGCTGGAGCGGATAGATCCCCCCACGATGAGGGACACTTCATTCCGGATGCCCTCCTCCCGCAGGCGCTGGTCCACGGCGGCCAGAGCCAGCTCAATGGGGATGCCCACGTTGTCCCGGATGCGGGTGGGGGCCGCCCCCGTGCCGCCCCGGAAGCCGTCGATGGCGATGATGTCCGCGCCGCTGCGGGCGATGCCCGAGGCGATGGCCGCCACGTTGTGCACCGCGGCGATCTTCACGATGATGGGCTTCTGATAGCCCGTGGCCTCTTTTAAAGAGAACACCAGCTGGCGCAGGTCCTCAATGGAGTAGATGTCGTGGTGGGGAGCCGGGGAGATGGCGTCGGCGCCCTCGGGGATCATCCGGGTGCGGGACACATCCCCCACGATCTTGGCCCCGGGCAGATGCCCGCCGATACCCGGCTTGGCCCCCTGGCCCATTTTGATCTCGATGGCGCCCCCGGCGTTTAGATAGTCCTTGTGCACGCCGAACCGGCCGGAGGCCACCTGGACAATGGTGTTGTCCCCGTACTGGTAGAAGTCCCGGTGCAGGCCGCCCTCGCCGGTGTTGTAGCAGATGCCCAGCTCCCGGGCCGCCAGGGCCAGGCTCTTGTGGGCGTTGTAGCTGATGGAGCCGTAGCTCATGGCGGAAAACAGAACCGGCGTGGAGAGCTCCAGCTGGGGCGGAAGGCAGGGCGCGATCCTGCCCTTCCCGTCCCGCCGGATGTGGGTGGGTTTCTTCCCCAGGAAGGTCTTGGTCTCCATGGGCTCCCGCAGGGGGTCGATGGGCGGGTTTGTCACCTGGGAGGCGTTTAGCAGCAGCCTGTCCCAATAGACCGGATAGGCCTGGGGGTTCCCCATGCTGGCGAGGAGCACCCCGCCGCTGCCTGCCTGGCGGTACACCTCTTCCACAGCCTGGCCGGACCAGTTGCCGTTTTCCCGGAAGGCGTGGTCGGTCTTGACAACCTTCAGGGCCCGGGTGGGACACAGGGCCACGCACCGGTGGCAGTTGACGCACTTGCTCTCGTCGGCCAGCATCCTTTTTGCGTCTGGGTCGTAGCGGTGCACCCCGTTGGCGCACTGGCCCTCGCACGCCCGGCAGGCCACGCACCGGCCTTCGTTGCGGACGACTTCATAGGGGGGATAGATCCAGTTGACAGCCATGGGTTTACCTCCCTCCTTTCAGCCGGTAGACCACCGGTTCCCCGCCCCTGGGGAAATAGAGGCGGGAAAGCTTGGGGGCGACGGCCCGGATGGCCGCCTCCTCGCTGGCGATGTAGACCGTGTCCCCCTGTTCCCCCACAGCCATGCTCCGCAGCTTCAGCCGGTCGTTTAGGGCCATAATCCCCCCGGAAAACCCCACGACAATGGAGAAGGGCCCGGTCACCAGCATGCCGGAAAAGGCGCCGCGCAGATAGGTCAGGCGGGCCTTTTCCTCCGGGGGCATCCTCTCGATGGTGCTCCAGAAGGGGGCGGCCAGCACCTGGGCCGCCTCCTCGTAGGAGAGGCCCCGCCGCCGCACCAGGAAGTCCAGGAGGTAGGCGATGACTTCGGTGTCCGTCAGCAGGCAGCACCGGTAGCCGTACATCTCGACGGCCCGGCGGTTGGCGTCGTAGGAGGAGATCTCCCCGTTGTGCACCACCGACCGGTCCAGAAGGGCAAAGGGGTGGGCCCCGCCCCACCAGCCCGGGGTGTTGGTGGGGTAGCGGCCGTGGGCGGTCCAGCAGTAGGCCTTGTAGTCCTCCAGGCGGTAAAACTCCCCCACGTCCTCCGGGTAGCCCACGGCTTTGAACACCCCCATGTCCTTCCCGGAGGAGAAGATGTAGGCCCCCTCTGTTTGGGAGTTTACCCGGATGACGCACCGGGCGGTGAAGGTGTCCTCGTCCAGCTGGCTTTCGGAGAGCTTGGTGTGCAGGGGCTCCACAAAGTACCGCCAGATCAGGGGCGGGTCGGTGATGCCAGGGGTCTTTCGGGTGGGGATTTTCTGCTGGTCCACCACGTCGAAATGCTCGTCCAGGAAGGCTTCACAGGCGTCCTTGGCCCCCTTGCCCTCGTAAAACACGTGGAGGGCGTAAAAGTCTTTGTACTCCGGGTAGATGCCGTAGGCGGCAAAGCCGCCCCCCAGGCCGTTGGAGCGGTCGTGCATCATGGCGATGGAGCGGATGATAGCCTCCCCGTTCTGCCGGTTTCCCTCTTTGGAAAAGATGGCGGACACGGCGCACCCGGAGGGGATGCGCTGGCCGCCGGCGCCTTCTCGCAGCATAGAGCTCTCCTGCCTTTCCCGGCCGCCTCCCCAGGGGACGGCCCG
>CALWIE010000063.1 GCA_944380625.1 uncultured Clostridia bacterium | reverse complement strand
AGTGCTCGTAGCCGCCCTTTTCCGCGGCGGCCACGTCCCACTGCACCCGCTCCATCTCCTTGGTGATGGGTTCCAGCTCCTGGTCGTAGAAGGCGACGCCCTCCCGGGTGAGCACGGCGATCTCCTGATCTTTCAGGCGGTAGATGTCCCGGGTGCGGGAGAGGATGGCGGGTACGTCGCTGGCGATGTAGTTCTCCCCCTCCCCCACGCCGATGATGAGGGGGCTGTCTTTCCGCACGGCGAAGATGCGGTCGGGGCAGTCGGCACAGATGATGCCCAAAGCGTAGCTGCCCTCCACCCTGGCGATGACCTTCTGGATGGCTTCCAGCACGTCGCCTTTATAGTAATATTCCAGCATCTGGGCCACCACTTCCGTATCCGTGTCGGAGACGAACTCCACGCCCCGGCGGATGAGGTGGTTTTTCAAGTACAAATAGTTTTCGATAATGCCGTTGTGGACCACGGCGAATTTGCCCCCGTCGCTGACCTGGGGGTGGGAGTTGATGTCCGAGGGCGCGCCGTGGGTGGCCCACCGGGTGTGGCCGATGCCCACGGTGCCGGGCAGGTTCTTGCCACCCTCCAGGATGCCGTCCAGCACGCTCAAGCGCCCCTTGGATTTCACCACATGGAGGCCGGTGTCGTTATACACCGCCACGCCGGCGGAGTCGTACCCACGGTACTCCAGTTTTTGCAGGCCGGAAAGCAGAATGGAAGAAGCCTGCTCTTCACCAATATATCCTACGATGCCACACATATGCGTAACGCTCCTTTCTCGCCCCGGGAAGCCCCGGGGCCTCTCTGCCTCTTATAGCATAGGGGGGTTTGGAAAAAAATATGCGGCGGCCTGGGGGCAGGCCGCCGCCGTTTTTCAGCGATAGATCATATCGTCCCGGGCCGGCCCGTTGGAGACCATGGTGATGGGCACACCGATCTCCTTCTCCGCGAACTCCACGTACTTGCGGGCGTTCTCCGGCAGGTCTTCATATTTTTTGATGCCCTTGATGTCGCACTTCCAGCCAGGGAGCACTTCCAGGATGGGCTTGCAGCGCTTTAACTGGGCCGTGGGCGGGAAGGTGTCGATCCGCTTGCCGTCCAGCTCGTAGCCCACGCACACGGGGATCTCGTCCAAATAGCCCAGGGCGTCCAGCACGGTGAAGGCCACGCTTGTAGCCCCCTGGACCATGCAGCCGTAGCGGGCGGCCACCAGGTCCAGCCAGCCCATGCGGCGGGGCCGCCCGGTGGTGGCGCCGTACTCGCCACCGTCGCCGCCCCGGCGCCGCAGCTCTTCGGCCTCGTCGCCGAAGATCTCGCTGACAAACTCCCCGGCTCCCACGGCGCTGGAGTAGGCCTTGACCACGGTGACGATCTCCGAGATGGCGTAGGGCGGAATGCCGCCGGCGCCCACAGAACCGTAGCCCGCCAAGGGGGAGGAGGAGGTGACCATGGGATAAATGCCCATATCCGGGTCTTTCAAGGAGCCCAGCTGGCCTTCCAGCAGGATGGTCTTGCCCTCTTTCACCGCGTTGTGGAGCAGGGCGGTGGTGTCGGCCACATAAGGGGCCAGGGCCTCCTTGTACTCCATCAGCTTCTGGTAGACCTCTTCCCTGTCCAGGGGCTTCTGGTGGTAGAGCTGGGTGTAGAGCACGTTTTTCAGGCCCAGCACATGGTCGATGCGCTCCATGAGGGAGTCCTTGTCGTCGAACAGGTCGCTGACCTGGAAGCCGATCTTGGCGTACTTATCGGAATAGAAGGGCGCAATGCCCGACTTGGTGGAACCAAAGGACTTGGCCGCCAGGCGGGCCTCCTCCATGCCGTCCAGCTCCTTGTGGTAGGGCATGACCACCTGGCACCGGTCGGAGACCACCAGTTTGGGGGCGGGTAGGCCCCGGTCCACCACGGACTGGACCTCGCTGATGAAGTTCTCCACAGACAGGGCCACGCCGTTGCCGATGACATTTACAATGTTCTGGCGGAACACGCCGGAGGGCAGCTGGTGCAGGGCGAACTTCCCGTACTCGTTGATGATGGTGTGCCCGGCGTTGCTGCCGCCCTGGAACCGCACCACAATATCGGAATTCTCCGCCAGCACGTCGGTGATTTTGCCTTTGCCCTCGTCGCCCCAGCAGGCGCCCACGATTGCTTTGACCATAATACTTCAAGCCTTTCTGTGAGTAGTAGTTTTTCCCAAGGGAGGTTTACACGGTGATCTCCGCTTTTTCCTCCGCCACAAATTCATATTTCTTCAGCACCGGCCCCACGACCTCCTCCAAAAATTCGGCGGTCTGCTCCGGGGCGCGGCCCACGTACTTTTCGGGCTTTACAATGTCGTGGAGCTCCTCCAGGGTCACGCCGAAGACCGGGTCCCCGGCAATGCGGGAGAGCAGGTCGTTTTCCCCGCCCTGTTCCTTGACCACCCGGGCGGCCTCCATGGAGTGGACCCGGATGCGCTCGTGGAGCTCCTGGCGGTTGCCTCCCCGCTTGACGGCGTCCATCATCACGTTTTCCGTGGCCATGAAGGGCAGCTCCCGCAGCATGTGCTGCCGGATGACCTTGGGGTACACCACCAGGCCGTCGGCCACATTGCTGTAGAGGTTCAAGATGCCGTCCACCGCCAAGAAGGCCTCGGGCACGCTGATGCGCTTGTTGGCGGAGTCGTCCAAGGTGCGCTCGAACCACTGGGCGGCCATGGTCATGGCGGGGTTCACCGCGTCGGCGATGACGTACCGGGAGAGGGAGGCAATGCGCTCGCTGCGCATGGGGTTGCGCTTATAGGCCATGGCGGAAGAGCCGATCTGCCCTTTCTCGAAGGGCTCCTCCACCTCTTTTAAATGCTGCAAAAGCCGGATGTCGTTGGAGAACTTGGCGGCGCTTTGGGCAATGCCGGAAAGGAGGTTCAGCATCTGGCTGTCCAGCTTTCGGGAGTAGGTCTGGCCGGAGACGGGGAAGCAGGCGCTGTAGCCCATTTTCTCCGCAATCTTCCCGTCCAGCTGGCGGCACTTTTCCTGGTCCCCCTCAAAGAGCTCTAAAAAGCTGGCCTGGGTGCCGGTGGTGCCCTTGGAACCCAAAAGCTTTGCCTTGGAGAGCTGGTACTCCACATCCTCCAGGTCCATCAAAAGGTCCTGGATCCACAGGGTGGCCCGCTTGCCCACGGTGGTGGGCTGGGCCGGCTGAAAGTGGGTGAAGGCCAGGGTGGGCAGGTCCTTGTACTCCCGGGCGAAATGGGACAGCACCCGGACGACCCCCACCAGCTTGTTGCGGATGAGCTTTAAGGCCTCGGTCATCACGATGATGTCCGTGTTGTCCCCCACATAACAGGAGGTGGCGCCCAGGTGGATGATGCCCGCCGCCTTGGGGCACTGCTGGCCGTAGGCGTAGACGTGGCTCATCACGTCGTGGCGGACCACCTTTTCCCGCTCTTGGGCCACCTCGTAGTTGATGTCCTCGGCGTGCTCTTTCAGCTCGTCGATCTGCTCCTGGGTCACGGGCAGGCCCAGCTCTTTTTCCGCCTCCGCCAGGGCGATCCAAAGTTTCCGCCAGGTGCGGAACTTCATGTCCGGGGAGAAGAGGTATTTCATTTCCTTGTCCGCATAGCGGGCGGACAAGGGGGATTCGTACACGTCTCGCGCCATGTTTGCGTCCCAACCTTTCTTCGCGTAGGAATGCGCGCAAAAAGCCCCGGGGACTTCCTCCCCGCGGGACCTCTGCTGCCTTTGGGGGCTCGCTGCTTTTGCATCACAAGGCCCCACACGCTTCAATTTTAGTAAAAAACCGCCCCATTGTCAATCTTTTCCCAAAAGATTTTCCCCCCCGGGGCAAAAGCCTCCCTCTTCCCCAAAAGGGCCCGGAAAACCCCAAAAAGAATTTTGCAAATTTTTTCTTGTAAAATCCGGTCAATTATGATATGATACCACTGTGATTTTGCAAGAACGTTAAATCCAACTTGCAGTATGGAGGGAAAAACTTATGTCTTACGTCAGCGAACAGTTGGAACTGCTCAAAAAGAAGAACCCCGCTGAGCCGGAATTTATCCAGGCCGCCACAGAGGTGCTCACCTCCCTGGAGCCCGTGATCGAGGCCAACCCCCAGTATCAGGAGGCCGGCATCCTGGAGCGCATCACCGAGCCCGAAAGGCAGATCATCTTCCGGGTGCCCTGGGTGGACGACCAGGGCAAGGTGCAGGTAAACCGCGGCTTCCGGGTACAGTTCAACTCCGCCATTGGCCCCTACAAGGGCGGCCTGCGGCTGCATCCCTCTGTGAACCTGGGCATCATCAAGTTCCTGGGCTTCGAGCAGATCTTTAAAAACTCCCTGACCGGCCTGCCCATCGGCGGCGGCAAGGGCGGCTCTGACTTTGACCCCAAGGGCAAGTCCGACCGGGAAGTGATGGCCTTCTGCCAGAGCTTTATGACCGAGCTCTATCGCCACATCGGACCCGACACCGACGTGCCCGCCGGCGACATCGGCACCGGCGCCCGGGAAATCGGCTACATGTACGGCCAGTACAAGCGCATCCGCAACGCCTTTGAGGGCGTGCTCACCGGCAAGGGCCTGACCTACGGCGGCTCCCTGGCCCGCACCGAGGCCACCGGCTTCGGCCTGCTGTACTTCACCGCCGCCATGCTGAAGAAGAACGGCTATGACATTGCCGGCAAGACCGTGGTGATCTCCGGCGCCGGCAATGTGGCCATCTACGCCTGCCAGAAGGCCCAGGAGATGGGCGCCAAGGTGGTCACCATGTCCGACTCCACCGGCTGGGTGTACGACCCCGAAGGCATCGACCTGGCCGCCATCAAGGAGATCAAGGAGGTCAAGCGCGCCCGCCTGACCGAGTACAAGAACTACCGTCCGGGCTCCGAGTACCACGAGGGCCGGGGCGTGTGGGGCGTCAAGTGCGACATCGCCCTGCCCTGCGCCACCCAGAACGAGCTGCTGGAAGAGGACGCCAAAGCCCTGGTGGCAAACGGCTGCATCGCCGTGGCTGAGGGCGCCAACATGCCCACCACCATCGAGGCCACCAAGATCCTCCAGGAGGCCGGCGTGCTGTTCGCCCCCGGCAAGGCTGCCAACGCCGGCGGCGTGGCCACCTCCGCTTTGGAGATGACCCAGAACAGCGAGCGCCTTTCCTGGACCTTTGAGGAAGTGGACGCGAAGCTCAAGGGCATTATGGAGAACATCTTCCAGAGCGCGGACGCCGCCGCCGAGAAGTACGGCCATCCCAAGAACTACGTCATGGGCGCTAACATCGCCGGCTTTATCAAAGTGGCCGACGCCATGCTGGCCCAGGGCGTGATCTAAAAGGCTGCACTCCGGGCAAGTCCCGTCCTGTTTCCATGAGTTAAAAAGGGCATCCAGGGGCAAAAACCTGGGTGCCCTTTTTCAACGCTTCCCTCCGGGGCCCCACAAAATCCTGCCCCGTTCTTCCCTTTTTTCCCTTGTTTATGGTATGATATGCCAGTAACCAAAACGGCCCGATCAGGCGGTACCGCCAGTAACGCTGTGAAACGACCAGCACGCCGGGAACCCCCCGGCAGGCGATTTCACAGCCCAAAACGGACAGGCTCTTCGGGCAACATAGCCAATATAGATCCCCGCAGCGCAGCGCCCTGTGCCGGGCCGCGGGAAAGGCACGGAAAAACCACGGAGAGGAAACGGCGAGAAACCGTCCCGCGGTTTTTCTCCGGCTCTTCTCCTTTGAGAAGGGAAGATTCTTTTGAACGATAGAAAACAAGCCTCTGCCGCCCCTCAAAAGGGGGGCGGCCTCTGGGAGGCGGTAAAAGCCCACGGCAGGCTTTACTTTGTGGACGCCATGAGCGCCATGGCCCAAGGGCTTTTCGCCTCCCTGCTCATCGGCACCATCATCTCCACCCTGGGGACCCAGCTCCACGTGCCCCTTCTGGAGGAGGTGGGGGGCTTCGCCAAGAGCATGGCGGGCCCCGCCATGGCGGTGGCCATCGGCTACGCCCTGAAAGCGCCGCCCCTTGTGCTCTTCTCCCTGGCGGCGGTGGGCAGCGCCGCCAACACCCTGGGCGGGGAGGGCGGCCCCCTGGCGGTGCTGGTGCTGGCCGTCATTGCCGCCGAGCTGGGAAAACTGGTGAGCAAAATGACCCCGGTGGACATTTTGGTCACCCCTTTGACAACCATCCTCTCCGGGGTGCTGCTGGCCTATGTGCTGGCGCCGCCCATCGGGGGCGCCGCTGCCGCCGTGGGGCGGCTCATCATGCTGGCCACAGAGCTGCAGCCCTTCCTGATGGGGGTGTTTGTCTCGGTGCTGGTGGGTGTGGCGCTGACGCTGCCCATCTCCAGCGCGGCCATCTGCGCGGCCCTGGGGCTGACCGGCCTGGCCGGAGGCGCCGCCGTGGCCGGCTGCTGCGCCCAGATGGTGGGTTTTGCCGTCATCAGCTTCCGGGAAAACCGCTGGGGAGGCCTGGCCGCCCAGGGCCTGGGGACCTCTATGCTCCAGGTGCCCAACATCATCAAGAACCCCCGGATCTGGATCGCCCCCACCCTGGCTTCGGCCGTCACAGGGCCTCTGGCCACCTGTGTGTTCCGCCTGGAGATGAACGGCGCGCCGGTCTCCAGCGGCATGGGCACCTGCGGCCTGGTGGGGCCCATCGGGGTCATCGATGGGTGGGTCAACGACGTGGCCGGGGGCCTGAAGGCCGCCATCACCCCCTTGGACTGGGCGGGCCTTGTCCTGCTGTGCCTGGTGCTGCCGGCCCTCCTGTCCTGGATCTTCAACGAGCTCCTGCGCAGGCGCGGCTGGGTGAAGGACGGCGACATGAAGCTGGACGTGTGAACATGGCCCCGCAGGAAAAGGGCGTACCGCGTGTGCGGTACGCCCTTTTTGCTGGAAAAAACTACTCTCTGGGCCAGATCCCCTGGAGATACCGGAGGCTGGAGGCGGCGCAGTCGAAAGCGTCCCGAGTCCAGCGCTCCTGCTCGGCGAAAGCCCAGCGGACCCCTGCCTGCTGGCAGCAGGAAAGCACCGGCTCCCAGTCGCAGCAGCCCTCCCCCAAGGGGGTGAGCTGCTGGCCGCCCCCCTCCATGGGGACGCTGTCCTTTAGGTGGACCAGGTCCACCCGCCCGGCGTAGTCCTCCAGCACCTGCTGGTAGCTGATCCCGCTGCCAAAGGAAGCGTGGACGCAGAAGGTCAGCTGGATCTCCTGGGGCAGCAGGTCCATGAGCCGCCGGAACACAGGCACGCCCTCCATGGGTTGGAAATCCCGGCCGATGGGGTGAAAGGCGAAGACCATTCCCGCCTCTTGTACCTTTTCCCCGATGCGGGCGAACTCCTCCGCAAACCGCCGGAGCTTTTCCGGGGAATCTACCTCCCGGGGGATCAGGGCGCAGGTGAGGTATTGGCTGCCGCAGGCCGCCGCCCGCTGGATATACCGGCCGGGGTCCCCGCCAAAGCCGGCAGGGTAGTCCTCCTGGGTAGCCACGCACCGGAGCCCCGCCTCCTCCAGGGCCCGGGCCACCTCCCCGTCGGGGATCTCCAGGGGCACCCCCTGGAGCTGCACGTACTGGTAGCCCATCTCCGCCACCTTCCGGCAGGCGGACCGCAGGCCCTGGGCCGTTTGCAGGTAAGGCGTCAGGGTGGACATCTGCAAACCAAGTTTCATGTGAGTACTCCTTTCAAAGCGTGATTTTAAAAGGAAAATCCCCCCACCGGAGGCGGGGGGATTCTGTAGTTCTACAAAGTACCGTGAACGGGACTCCTGGGGGCGTTACTCGCCCACAGTGGACAAATCCCACTCGCTGTAGATCTTCGGCACGTCGCTGATCAGCCGCTTGGTGTAGGCGGCCTTGGGATTGATGATGACCTCTTCGGCGGAACCCGCTTCCACGAACTTGCCGTGCTCCATGATGTACACCGTGTCGGAGACATAGTAGGCAAGGCCGATGTCGTGGGTGATGAAGATGATGGTCATGTTGATCTCATCCCGCAGCTTCAGCAGCATGTCCAGGATGGTGGCACGGGAACAGGCGTCCACCATGGAGGTGGGCTCGTCGGCGATGAGGATCTTCGGCTTGAGCAGGAAGATGCGGGCGATCATCAAACGCTGCATCTGGCCGCCGGAAAGCTCGAAGGGATACTTGTTCGTCAGCTCTGCGTACTTCAGGTTCACGAAGGAGCAGGCCTCAGTCATCAGCTCGTCCTTCTTCTCCTTGGAGAGGTGCTTGCCGCCGGTCATGTTGATGCAGTCCAGCAGCAGGTCGTCGATCTTGTTGAACATATTGAAGGAGGAGAAGGGATCCTGGAACACCGCCTGGATGTTCTTCCAATACTCCCGCTTCTTCTTCCCGGAAGAGATGTCCCGGGGCTGGCCGTTAAACATCAGTTTGCCGTCGGTGATCCCGATCAGGCCCAGGATCATCCGGGCGATGGTGGTCTTGCCGGAGCCGGACTCGCCTACAATGGAGATGACCTCGCCTTCCCGGAAGTCAAAGTCCACGTGGTCCACGGCCACGGTCCTGGTTTTGCCGTATCCGAAGACTTTGGTGATGCCTTCGCCTTTCAGAACAGATTTACCCAGTTCAGCCATTTCTTCCGTACACCTCCTTCAGGTAGTCCACATCGTAAATGCAGCGGTACATACGCCCGTTTTCAAACTCCTTCTCCGGGACCTCGAACATCTTGCACTCGGGCTTCGCGTACTTGCACCGGGCCGCGAACCGGCAGCCCGCAGGGGGATGCTTCAGGTTGGGCGGAGTGCCGGGAATGGCCTCTAGCTTCACATCCCGGGTGCCCTCTTCCGGCACGATGATGGAGCCCATCAGGCCCTTGGAATAGGGATGCACCGGGTCGAACACCATTTCCTTGGCGGTGCCCTTTTCCACGATCTGGCCGGCGTACATGACCATGATGTCGTCGGTCACGTTGTACAGCAGGGGCAGCTCGTGGGTGATGAAGATCATGGACTTGATAAAGCCCTTCTCCATCAGGTCGCGCATCATCTTGATGACCATCTTCTGGCTGGTAACGTCCAGGGCGGAAGAGGGCTCGTCGGCGATGAGCACCTTGGGGGACAGGATGGTGGAAATCGCGATAACGGTACGCTGTTTCATACCGCCGGAGAGCTCCACCGCGTGCTTTTGCAGCACTTCGGGAGGCAGGCCCAAAATCCGGAAGCGCTCCACCGCCATGTTGTAAATATCTTTCTTGGACATGCTCTTATCGTGGACGTGGATGACGTCCTCGATAAAGCGGATGATCTTCTGGGTGGGATTCAGGGCGTTCATTGCGGCCTGGGGAATGTACGCGATTTCCGTACCCAAGATCTTTTTCCGAACCTCGTCCGGCTTCATGCCGGATATATTCACCCCATCGACAATGATGTCACCACTCATGTAGTGCAGGGGGGCAAAGTAGTAACCCATCAGGCTCAGGGCCAGGGTGGATTTGCCGCAGCCAGACTCGCCGGCAATGCCCAGGGACCTGCCCTCTTCGATCTTCAGGGAGACCCCATCCACTGCGTACACGTCTTCCTTAAAGCGGGTGACGTATTTCGTCTTCAATTTATTGACTTCAAGCATGTATTTAGCCATAGTTCGTTCCCCCCTTATCAGTCATCCCGCAGCTGCGGATTGAACACCTGGTCCAGGCCGGTATTCATCAGGTTCAGCGAGAACGTGATCAGCGTGATAGAAATGACCACCGGGATGAAAGCCCACCAGGAATCGCTCTGGATAGCGGCAAACTGCTGCGCCCAGTTCATCATGATGCCCAGGGTGGTGGTAGTCGCCGTGGAGGGCCCAAGGCCCAACATGGACAGCTGCGCCTCGGACAGGATGCCGGAGGAGATCTGCAGGATCATGGCCATGACCACATAGGAGGCCACATAGGGCAGAATGTCCTGCACGATAATCCGGGGCATGCTGTGACCGGAGAGCTTGGAAAGGTTCACGTGGTCACGGTTGCGCAGGGACAGCACCTGGGACCGCACGGAACGGGCCGTCCAGGGCCAGGCGGTGAGGCCGATAATCACCGAGACCACCGTGGCGCCGCGGGCCGACTCGCTGATGGCGTTGGAGATCAGCACCAGGATAACGAAGCTGGGGATAACGGTGAAAATGTTGGTCAGGAAGGTCAGGGCGTTGTCCACCCAGCCGCCTACGAAGCCGGCCACCAGGCCGATAGTCAGGCCGATGAGGGTGGCGATGATGCCGGCCACCAGGCCGATGCGCAGGGAGACCTGGATGGAGGCGGTCAGCTTGGTCATCACGTCGGCGCCGAAGTTATCGGTGCCCAGCGGGAAGGTGTACACGTTGGCCATGGAGCCGGTGTGCACGAACTGGTCGCCCTTGATGGTCTTAGTCTCTTCCAGCTCGCCCTCGTCGTTCTCTTCCGCGAGGACGATCTGGCTGCTGCTCATGGCGGATTTGATCTGGTTGTTCAGGCGGACGTAAGCCTGCTTGTCAGAGGTGCGCAGGCCGTCCTGCTCGGCGTTGGGATCGTAGGTGGAAAGCCAGAGGTTCAAGAAGGCCTCGGCGTCTTCCACGTCGATCTCGCCCTCGTCCACGCCGCCGTAATCCACCATCCACTTGATCATGCTCTCCTCCTGCTCGTCGGTGAGGATGCCCGCCAGACGGCCGGAGCTGGTGTCCACGTTCAAAGTGGTGCCGGATTGGTTGGTGGCGTCAACGATGTTTACGTAAGTACCCGGTTTCTCATAGCCCGTAGCCACATATTCCAGAGGCTCGAAAATGGAGATCAGAGGGTACACAAAAGCTGTGATCAGCAGCAGTACAAATATGACAAAGCCCACCACAAATTTCGGGTTGGTGAACGCTTGTTTCAACTGTTGCACCATAGATGGTTACCTCCTATTCATTTGCTTCTCGCCTCACGGGTTAAGACTCCATCTGGTTGGCCTTTACGCGAGGATCCACAATGCCGTAAAGGATTTCCACGACCAGGTTGGCAATCAGCACCATGATGGTGATCAGCAGCGTACATCCGGAGAGGAGAGGATAGTCCCGGGCGCCGATGGCCTGGAACATGGTCTGGCCGATGCCGGGGTAGCTGTAGACGATCTCCGCCACCAGGTTGCCGCCGATGGAAGTGCCGAAGGACAGAGCAAGACCGGTGATCTGGGGCAGCATGGCGTTGCGGAACACATACATGATGATCTTGCTGTCGTGGACGCCCAGGAAACGGCTGTACTTTACGTAGTCGGCGTTGAGCTCGTAAATTGCCATGGACCGCATGCCGATGGCCTGGCCGCCGATGGAGATGAGCACCATGGTCCAGAAGGGCATCTGATAGTGCTGGAGGACCGAGGCCACAAACTCCGGGGTAAAGCCGGGAATCAAGTCGTAGGCAAAGCCGCCGCCGGAGGGCGCCACGCCAAGTTTGGAGTGGAAAATGTAGATGAGCAAGAACGCCAAACCGAAGGAAGGCATGTTGCTGACGAACATGAACACGGGCAGGACCACCTTATCCACGCCCTTGCGGATGTAGGCCGCGATGGCGCCCAAGGTGTTGCCCAAGAACCAGCCCACCGCAATGGCGGGGATCTGCAGGGCCAGGGTCCAGCCGATGGAGCCGCCCAGCACGTCGGTCACGGTGCGGGGGTACTTGGAAAGGGAGGTGCCCATGTTGCCCTGGAGCAGGTTGCCCACATAGATGAAGAACTGCTCGGGCAGGGACTTGTCAAGACCGAACTCCTTGGTGTACTCTTCCACCGTCTTGGCGTAAACCGTGGGATCCGTAGCGGAACCGGCGGCCTGGGCGGCCAGCTGGGCAACGGGATCGCCCGGCATCAGGCGGGGAAGCAGGAAGTTTAAGATAACGGCAACCACCAAGGTAATCAAATACCATATAATGCGCTTGCCATAGTACTTCGCAAAGCCTTTCAAAACCATCACCTCATCATCTTCATGATACAGAAAAGGCGGCGGAAAGAGGGAGTATTTACTGCCACTATCCGCCGCGCTCTTCTCAATTACTCAGCGATTTCAAATTCTGAAAATCTTTTGAAACAGTGCTTTGAATATTGTATCAAGCTTTCTTGTTAGGAATCAGGGAACAATCAGCCTTCCACCAGTTCCAGCTCGTACAGGGCGGCGATGCCGTAGCCAGCCAAGCAGTACATGGGAGGAATGTTGTTCTCGTTGCCTTCCTCAGGATAGTTGGTCCACACAGTCTCGTTGACCTCATGGAAGTACTGAGGACGATACATCAGGGACACAGCGGGAGCCTCCTGGAGGTACAGCAGGTTCAGGCGCTCGTACAGGTCGAGGGCCTCTTCGTCAGAAGCGGTGGGAATGGCGTTGATGATCTCGTCAGCCTCGGCGTTGTAGTACCGGCCGTAGTTGAAGGAAGCGACCTCGGGGAACTCGCCGCCAAAGCCGTACATGGTCTGGTAGGAACGCTTCCAAGCGCCGGCGGGAGAAGTGCCCTGGTAGGAAGACATGCAGATGTCGAAGTTGCCGGACTGGTAGTTAGAGGTGAAGGTGGCCACTTCCACGAAGTCGGTCTCCATCTGGATGCCGATTTCCTGGCCGCAAGCGGACACGATGGACAGGGCAGCCTGCCAGTCAGAGTAGGAGTTGGGGCACTGGCACTTGAAGGACAGGTTGTTGCCGGCGGGATACTCGCGGATGCCGTCGCCGTCGGTATCAACGATGCCAGCCTCGTCCAGAACAGCGTTGGCGCCTTCAATGTCGCCGCCGGCGTACTGGTAGGGCTCCAGGACGGACTTGTCCTTGATCATAGCCTGCTCAGCATCGGTGGGGTTGAACAGGGAACGGGGCACCTCGGCAAAGGTGGGGGACTGGCCGGTCATGGCGGACTCAACGATCTGGTCGTAGTCGATGGCCATGGCGATGGCGGTACGGACAGCGATCTGGTCCAGGCCTTCCTTCTGGGTGTTGAAGATGGCGGAGGGCATGGTCAGAGGCAGCTGGTAGGGAGCCTCGGTCTGCCAAGTGGAGACGGGCAGGCCCTTCTCTTCCCACATCAGGTTGATGTCAGCGCAGTACTGCTGGTTGGCGTCGATCTCGCCAGCCTCGAAAGCACGCTGGGAAGCGGTGTTGTCCTTATAGATGTTGTGAGCGAGGTACTTCGGCACAGGCAGCTGGCCCCACATGGACTCGTCCTGGCCCCAGTAGTTGTCGTCACGGGTGCAGACCCACTTCTGCTCGGAGTCGTACAGGGTGGGAGTGTAGGGGCCGGAGGTGGGAGCGTCCCAGAAGGTGGCGTTCTTCATCTCGGTGGCGTCCTCACCCACGGCAGCCCACTGCTCGTCCAGGTAGGCGCCCTGCATGACGTACACAGCGCAGACGAAGTCTTCAGCCTGCAGGGGGTTGGGGGAATCAGCCTTCAGGGCGATCTCCACGGTGGAGTCGTCCACGGCGGTGACAGATTCCATGTACTGGCTGTAGTTGTTGTACACGGTGCTCTGGGTCAGCTCGTGGTACTTCCAAGTGGCGGCCACGTCGTTAGCGGTGACGGGAGTGCCGTCGTTCCACTTGGCAGCGGCCTTGATCTTGAAGGTCATAACGGTCTGGTCGTCGTTCCAGGTGAACGCACCGTCGGCCAGCAGGGGCATGCACTCGGCGGTGATGGGGTTCCACATGTAGGGAGCTTCCCAAATGAACATATCAGCAACGGAGTTCTGCGCCACGCCAGTGAAGTTGGCGCTGGGGGACAGGGGGTTGTTGCTGATGGGCTTGCTCCACTGACGGCCGCCAATGTAGAGGGTCTCGTTTCTGGGGGTCTCCAGAGCGTCGTCGCCGGTGTCGTCGGCATCGGGCTCATCGGTCTCCTCAGAGGTGGTGGAAGAATCGGGCTCTTCAGTCTCTTCGCTGACATCAGAAGTGCTGGTGTCGTCGGCGGAAGTGGTGCCGGAAGTCTCGCTGGTGGAAGAATCGCCTCCGCCACCGCAGGCTGCCATGGACAGCACCAGGGCCAAAACCAGCAGCAACGCTGTCAGCTTGCGCCATTTTTTCATAACGTACATCCTCCTTAAAAGCGCGGCTCGTGGCCGCAAAATTCATCCGGGAACCAGGCTTTTGTGCCTTATTCACAAAAGGCCCTTGGGGCAGTTCCCTTTTATGTTATGAATAATAGCACTGAGTTCACAGAATTGCAATAGTTTTTTGACTAATTTGTGGGTTTTATCAGGTTACAAAGTTGTAACTCCCTGTGAAAAATACCACAATATATTCAATTTATACTACCTACAGCTCCGTCAATTGGGCAATTTGATGAAATTGGCCTGTTTGAGTGCCGTTTCTTCACTCCAGCTTGTAAATTTGTAAATAATTTACAAATTGCTTTATAGTTTTCCAAGCCCCTCCCCTGCCGAAAAAATAAAAAAGCCGCCGCGGCAGGCGGCAGCTCATTTGTGATAGCGGGTGTTCCCCAGGATCTGAAAGGCCCGGTAGATCTGTTCGCAGAGCATTACCCGGGCCAGCTGGTGGGGAAAGGTCATGGGGGACATGGACAGCCCCTCCCCCGCGGCCTTCACCTGGGGGGAAAGGCCCCAGGAGCTGCCGATGACGAAGGTCACCGCACCCGGGGACTGCATGGCCCCGGCCAGCCGCCGGGCCAGGCCCGGGGAATCCACCTGCCTGCCCTCGATGCACAGGGGGTACACCGCCCCCTCGGCGCGGCGGAGCAGCTCGGCCCCCTCTTTTTCCAGGGCCCCGGCGATCTGGGCGGGGCTGGGCGCCGCCGGCAGCCGGGCCTCCGGGAGCTCTATCAGCTCCCACTTGCACAGGGGCCGCAGGCGCTTTTCGTACTCCGCCACAGCCTCCCGCCAGTAGGACTCCTTCAGCTTGCCCACGCACAGCAGTTTTACGCTAAGCATGTAAAGTGCATCCCCTTTCCACTAAAACAGGATGGCCTCCCCGGAGGCGTTTTCCGGGGCTGCCACTCCCAGCCAGAAGTCCACGCCCTCTTCCAGCCCGGCGCCGGCCAGGGCCCCCAGGGCAGCCTCCCGGGCCAGGGACGGGGTGTTGTTCTCCCGGCTGAGGTGGGCCAGCAAAAAGCGCCGGGCCCCGGCCCGGGCCAGCTCCGGCAGAAGGGCGGCGCAGTCGGCGTTGGACAGGTGCCCCCGGGCCGAGAGGATCCGCCGCTTCAGATAGGCGGGGTAGCCGCCGAGGCGGAGCATCTCCCGGTCGTGGTTGGACTCCACCACCACGAACTCCGCGCCCAACAGGTGCTCCCGGACGCAGTCCGTGACGAACCCCAGGTCAGTGGCCAGGGCAAACTCCCGGCTGTCGGCCGTGCGGACCCGGAACCCCAGGGACTGGGCGCTGTCGTGGGGGGTGGGAAAGGGCGTCACCCGAAGCCCCGCCAGGTCTACCGGGTCCTCCTCCAGGACCCAGCGCTCCGCCCCCTCCAGGGCCTCCCCACAGGCGGCCAGGGTCCCCGCCGAGGCTAAGACCGGCACCCCGTACTTTTTGGCGAAAACCCGCACCCCCGCCGTGTGGTCGCTGTGCTCGTGGGTCAGGAAGATCCCCTGCACCGCCAGGGGATCCAGCCCGCAGCGGCCCAGGGCGGCCTCCACCTGGCGGGCGCTGCGGCCCGCGTCCAAGAGGATCCCCGCGCTGGGGGAGCCGATGTAATAACTGTTTCCCCCGCTGCCGGAGAACAGCGGGCAAAGCCTGGCCATGGGCCCTCCTCCTTCACAAAAAAAGGGGCCGCCGCACAAGCGCCGCAGCCCTTACCTTTTTTACGTATGGGAAAAACTCAGCCGATCTTGTCCGCGGCCGGCTGGACGTCCTGGCGGCGGTAGATGTCCGCGCCCAGGTCCACCAGTTTTTCCACAATGTTCTCGTAGCCCCGCTCGATGTACTGGACGTCCTCCAGCACAGTGATCCCCTGGGCCACAAGCCCGGCGATGACCATGGCGGCCCCCGCCCGCAGGTCCAGGGCCCGCACGGGGGCTCCCTTCAAGTGGTCCACGCCCTCCACGATGGCCACCTTGCCGTCCACCGTAATCTGGGCGCCCATGCGGCGGAGCTCGTCCACATACTTAAAGCGGTTGCTCTCCCAGACGCTCTCGTTGACCATGCTGGTCCCGTGGGCAATGGAGAGCAGGGCCGTGATCTGGGGCTGCATATCCGTGGGGAAGCCCGGGTGGGGCATGGTCTTTACGTTGCACTTGCGCAGGGGGCGGTCACACACCACGCGGACCGTGTCGTCCCCCTCCTCTACGGTGACGCCCATTTCCACCAGCTTGGCGGAGATGGACTCCAGGTGCTTGGGGGTCACGTTTTTCACAGTCACGTCCCCGCCGGTGGCCGCGGCGGCCACCATGTAGGTGCCGGCCTCGATCTGGTCGGGAATGATGGAATAAGCGGCGCCCCGGAGCTTCTGCACGCCGTGAATCTTGATGGTGTCCGTGCCGGCGCCCCGGATGTCGGCGCCCATGGTGTTCAGGAAATTGGCCAGGTCCACAATGTGGGGCTCCCGGGCGGCGTTTTCAATGATGGTCAGCCCCCGGGCCTTGGCGGCGGCCAGCATGATGTTCATGGTGGCGCCCACCGTGACCACGTCCAGGTAGACGTTGGCCCCGTGGAGGTCGTGGGGGGCGGAGACGGCGATCATGCCGTTTTCCAGGGTGTAGGCGCAGTCCAGGGCGGAAAAGCCCTTGAGGTGCTGGTCGATGGGCCGCACCCCGAAGTTGCAGCCTCCGGGCAGGGGGACCACCCCGTTCCGGCAGCGCCCCAGCAGGGCGCCCAGGAAATAATAGGAGGCCCGGATGCGCCGGGCGATGTCCGCGGAGACAGTATCCGTGTCCACGGGGCGGGGGTCGATCTCCACCGTGTGGCGGTCCAGATAGTCCACCTTGGCGCCCATGCTCTCCAGGATATACACCAAAGTCTTCACGTCGGAAATATCCGGCAGGTTTTCAATGCGGCAGGGGGAATCCGCCAAAATCACGGCGGGAAGGATCGCCACCGCAGCGTTTTTGGCCCCGCTGATATTCACTTCGCCAGTCAGGCGGCAGCCGCCTTTGATCACATATTTTTCCAAATGCCACACTTCCTAACGACTTTCTAAAATGAGCAAGTCAGCCTGTAGGACTGGAGTTCTCCAAGTTAGTATTTAACCAACCCTTATCATAATACACCCCAGGGGAAAAGTCAATATCAGCCAGCTTTGGGCCGCTTTTTCTTAAAATGCTCACAAGAAAAACCAGGTCCCCTTTCGCGCATCGGGCAAATTGCTGTTTCCCTCCCGCCCTTACGGGTACATTATGGCAAGGGGAATCTCTTTACAGACAGGTTTTCCCAAGGGGCGGTCACTTTTTCCCCTTTCCGAAGGCGATGGGCTTTTCCTCCCCCCGGAGCAGCCGGCCGATGTTGGCCCTGTGCTTTAAAAGCACCGTCAGGCCGATAAACAGGGACGCCGCCGTGGCAAAGAGCACATACCCCAGGCTGTGGTCCCCGTGGCTTTCCAAGGGGCTGCCGGAAAACTCCACCAAAAACAGGAACAGGAAGGTGAAAACAGGATACAGGGCCGCGCAGACAATGGAGGCCAGGGAGACGATCCGCTTGGCCGCGAAGGTGACCCCAAAGGCCAAAAGCACCAGGAGGAATACACGCCAGTCCGTCAGGGCGATCATGGCGGCGGAGGTGACCACCCCCTTGCCCCCCCGGAAGCCATAGTACACGGGGAAAATGTGCCCCAGCACGCAGGCCACCCCCGCCACATAGCGGGCCGCGTCGTAGAGCTCGCCGGCTCCGGGGACCAGCCACAGCACAAAGGCCTGGGACAAGAGCAGGGCCGCCACGCACTTGAGGAAATCCCCCACAAAGGTCAGGGCCGCAGGGCCCTTGCCCACCGTGCGCAGCACGTTGGTCATCCCCGCGTTGCCGCTGCCGAAGTCCCGGATGTCCTCCCGGTTTTTGAAAAACCACGTCAAGATGATGGAGCTGTTCACGCTCCCCAGCAGATAGCCCGCCAGCGCCGTAAGCGCCAGCGCCAAAACCGCGTATCCCATTGTCAGCCCGCCTTTCTCAAACTACTCTCAGTCCTTCTCCCCCCGCTCCCGGATGACCATGCGGATAGGGGTCCCCTCTAAGCCGAAGGTCTCCCGGATGCGGTTCTCCAAATACCGCTGGTAGGAGAAGTGGAACAGCTCGTGGTCGTTGCAGAAGCAGATAAACGTGGGGGGCTTGGTGGAGGCCTGGGTCATGTAGTAGATCTTCAGCCGCTTGCCCTTGTCCGTGGGGGGCTGCACCCGGGCGGTGGCCTGGGCCAGAATGTCGTTTAGGGTGCCGGTGGTCACCCGCATGGCGTTCGCGGAGGCCACTTGTTTGATCAACTCGAACATCCGGTCCAGCCGCTGGCCGGTCTTGGCGGAGATGAACAGGATGGGGGCGTAGGACATGAAGGAGAAGTCCTTCTCCAGCTTTTGGCGCATCTCCTGCATGGTCTTGTCGTCCTTTTCCACCGCGTCCCACTTGTTGACGCAGATGATGCAGCCCTTGCCTGCCTCGTGGGCGATGCCCGCCACCTTGGAGTCCTGCTCGGTAAAGCCCACCTGGGCGTCGATGAGGATGAGGCACACGTCGGCCCGCTCCACGGCCATCTCCGCCCGGAGGTTGCTGTAGTGCTCGATGGCGTCCTCCACCTTGCTCTTCCGGCGCAGGCCGGCGGTGTCGATGAAGGTGAAGGTGCCGAATTTGTTTTCAATGGTGGTGTCCACCGCGTCCCGGGTGGTGCCGGCGATGTCGGAGACGATGCACCGGTTCTCCCCGGAGACCTTGTTCACCAGGGAGGACTTGCCCACATTGGGCTTGCCGATGACCGCCACCTTGATGATCTCCCCCTCGTCCTCCTCCTCCACGTCGTCGGGGAGCACGTCGCAGACCCGGTCCAGAAGGTCGCCGGTGCCGTGGCCGTGGACGGAGGAGACCATCACCGGGTCCCCCAGGCCCAGGTTGTAAAACTCGTAGAACTCCGCGGGGGGGTTCCCCCACGGTGTCGCACTTGTTGACGCACAGCACCACCGGCACCCCGCTTTTCAACAGGATGCTGGCCACGTCCGCGTCGGTAGAGGTGACGCCGGTGCGGATGTCCGTGACCAGGATGATGGCGCTGGCGGAGTCGATGGCGATCTGGGCCTGCTCCCGCATCTGGGTGAGAATCACGTCTTTGGAGGCGGGCTCGATGCCGCCGGTGTCCACCAGGGAGAACTTCCGGCCGCACCACTCGGCGTCGCCGAAAATCCGGTCCCGGGTGACGCCGGGGGTGTCCTCCACAATGGAGAGGCGCTTGCCCACGATTTTATTGAACAGGGTGGACTTGCCCACGTTGGGCCGCCCCACGATAGCCACAATGGGTTTTGCCATCTTCTCACCGATCCTTTCTCTATACACAGCCTTGCCCTTTTCTCTTTGGGAGCCCGCTCACCGGTGCTCCCAGCTGCCCTCGTCGGGGTTGTACCCCGGGGCCTCCGGCTGGGGCAGGCCGCAGACGGCCCGCACCAGGGCCTCCCCGGTGGGGCCCACCCGCAGGCAGGGCGCCCCCAGCTCCTGGGAAAGGCCTTCCAGGGTCATGTCGTCCAGGAACACGTCCTCCCCCGCCCGGAGCATATTGGTGGCCAAAAGGACCTGGTCCCCCAGGGCCCGGCCCTTCAGGTTTTTCAAGATGTCCTGGCCGGTGAGGAGCCCCGTGACGTTTACCGTGCCCCCGAAGAAGTCGTTCTTCACCGGCACCAGGTCTATTGTTATATTATGGCATTTCCGCCGCAATCCGTCAAGCAGGGGCTCTAGGAAGGGAT
>CALWIE010000062.1 GCA_944380625.1 uncultured Clostridia bacterium | reverse complement strand
CGGGCCTGCAGGCCCACGTGGGAGTCGCCCATCTCGCCCTCGATCTCCGCCCGGGGCACCAGGGCCGCCACCGAGTCCACCACGATCACGTCGATGGCGTTGGAGCGCACCAGGGCCTCGGTGATCTCCAGGGCCTGCTCGCCGGTGTCCGGCTGGCTCACCAGCAGGCTCTCCACATCCACCCCCAAATTGGCGGCGTACACCGGGTCCAGGGCGTGCTCCACGTCGATGAAGGCGGCGTTGCCGCCCCGCTTCTGCCCCTCGGCGATGCAGTGCAGGGCCAGGGTGGTCTTGCCGGAGGACTCCGGCCCGTACACCTCGATAATCCGCCCCCGGGGCAGGCCCCCAATGCCCAGGGCCAGGTCCAGGGAGAGGCTCCCCGTGGGGATGGCCTCCACGTTCAGGGCGGAGTCCTGCCCCAGGCGCATAACGGCCCCCTCGCCAAACTGCTTTTTGATCTGGGCCAGGGCCGTCTCCAAAGCCTTTGCCTTTTCCTCCGCTCCCCCGGCGGCCTTGGGGCTCACCGGGACCCGCTTGCTCTCTGCCATATAAAAACCCTCCTGTTGAAAGCGTTTTTCCATCCGTTGCCTTACGACCTATTATAAAAGATACGCCGGGGAAAAGCAATGGATTTTCTAAAATTTCTCGAACAAATGTTTAGCCCCCTTGGGCCATCTCCCACACCCTGCGGGCCCCCTGGGCGGGGGTGAGGCCGTCCGTCCACAGCAGGGCGCTCTCCAGCTCCCGGCAGCAGGCGAGCCTCTCCAGGCTGCGCCCCAGCACGTCCCAGGTGCGCAGGCCGGCGGCCACGTCCCCGCCGATGCGCCGGCGCAGGGTCTCCTCCCTTGCCAGCAGGGTGACCCAGGTCACCTCCACCCCCTCCAGGGGCAGGCCGGCCAAAAGGGCCTCCACCGTTTCCCGCTGGTGCATCACCCAGCAGAACACCACGTTCTGGAAGGCCCCGCAGGCCAGGTACCGCCCCAGCAGGGTGACGATGTTCCCCTGGACCAGGGCCTTTGTCTCCTCCGTCACCTGGAAGGGCTCCATGTCCCAGCACCAGTCCCCGTCCAAAAAGGCGCAGGGGCCGCCAGCTTTTTCAGCTCCCGGCACAGGGCGGTCTTGCCCACGCCCATGGGCCCTCCCACCAGGATCAGCCGTTTTCCCATGGCGGCACCCCCTTTCGCAGTTCCTCCTCGTCCGGGGGCTGGAACAGGGCGGCCCACTCCTCCAGGTCCTCCCGGGTGATGGCCTGGAACACGTCCCCCCGGGCCTCCCGGTTGCGGGCCTCCAGCCGGCGCCACAGCTCCTCTAAGGGGGCGTGGACGTAGCAGATGGCAAACTCCGCCCCCAGGGCCTGGGCCTCCCGGCGCTTTTCCTCCCGCTGGCTCCTCCCCCAAAAGCCAAAATCCAAAATCACGCTGACCCCCTGGGCCAGCAGCCGCTTCCCCAGGCTCCACATCAGCTCCTCCACCCGGTCGTGGCGCTGGTCGTGGAGGGCGTGCTCCCGGGGGTCGTGGAAGTCGTCCCCAAACAGGAACAGGTGCCACTCGTCCGGGGTGAACCGAATGGCCCCGGTCCTCTCTTCCAGCTGCCGGGCGGCGGTGGTCTTCCCCGCCCCAGGCAGCCCCACCATCAGGGTGAGGGTGGGCTTTCTCTCCATATCCAATCCTCCTCTCACGGTCTCTCCCGCCACTGGGCTTCCAGGGGCGCCAGGCCCTCCGGCCCCAGCCGGTACAGGGTAGAGCACACCTCTTCGATGTACTTCCGGTCGTGGGAAACACTCAGGATGCACCCGGGAAAGCCCCTTAAAATCCCCCGGATCACCGGCCCGGAAAGGGGGCTGAAGTTCCGGGTGGGCTCGTCCAGAACCAGGACGTTGGCCCCGTCCAAGATCATCTTCAAAAAGAACAGCTTGGCCTTCTGCCCCCCGGAGAGCTCCCGGACGGCGTGGCCCTGCTCCTCCGGGGTGTACTTCATGCTGCCCAGGTAGGTCTTCACCCGGGTGAGCTCCTCCTTTTCCCCGCTCCTGGCCAAAAACTCCACGGGGGTCAGCTCCTGGTCCACCGTCTCCCCGTAGTCCTGGGGCATGTAGGCGGCCCGCAGGTCCCGGCGCTTTAAGAGCTCCTGGGCGATCTGCCGCAGCAGGGTAGTCTTCCCCGCCCCGTTCTCCCCCAGGATGCACACATGCTCCGGTCCCCGCACATACAGCCGCAGGTTTTCCGCCAGCACCCGGCCCCCCGCCTCCAGCCGGGGCAGGGAGAAGTCCAGTACCGTCTTCCCGGCAGGCAGGGCGGTGTCCTCCCCAAAGGAGACCAAGATGGCCTCCTCGCTGTCGGGAAACTCCGTCATGTCCTCCCGCTCCCGGGCAAAGCGCCGCTCCTGGGACTTGACGGCCTTCATCTTCTTTTTCAGCAGCCGGCCGCTGTGAGGGTCCTGACGGGAAACGGCGTTTTGCTGGTGTTCCACCTTCTGCTGAATCTGCCGGAACCGCTCCTGGCGCTTTTTGTCCTCCTCCCGCTCCTTTTTGGCCAGCTGCTCCTGGTGGGAAAACCTTTGCAGCCGCTCCTCCACATACTGCCGGTAGCCCATCCGGGCCACGGTCCAGCGGGGCAGGGTCTTGCGGCGCAGCTGCTCCAAATGGACAATCACGTTGGCGGTGTTCTCCAGCAGGGCCTCGTCGTGGGAGATAAACAGCACCGGCTCCCGGCAGGCCTGGATAAACCCCTCCAGCCACTGGAGGGTCTCCAGGTCCAGGTCATTGGAGGGCTCGTCCAGCAGGTAGCAGTCCGGCTGTTCCAGGGCCAGCAGCCCCATGCGCAGCTTCACCTTTTCCCCCCCGGAGAAGGATCCCAGCTTCCGGTCCGAGTAAAACCACTCCATGGGGAACCCCAGGGCCCGGGCGGCCTGGGCCAGCTCCCCCGGGGAGCGCTCCCAAAACCCCGGGGACTGGCAGCAGAAGTCATAGACGGTCATCTCCCCCTGGGCGGGGGTGACCTCCTGGGCCAGATATCCCAGGAGCATCCCGTCCTTTTGGACCGTCCCGGACCACTGGGCGTAACCCTCCACCAAGGCGGGGTCGTAGATAAGCTTGAGCAGGGTGGACTTGCCGTTGCCCTCCTCCCCGATGACGGCGGCCTTGTCCCCTGGGCGCAGGGTGAAGGTAAAATCCCGTACCAGCTCCCGCAGGTCTTTTTTCATAGCGATGTGTAAACCCTGTATTTGCAGCATGGCGCATCCCTCCTGGGCAAACTAAAAGGGGCCTGTTCCCTTCGCCGGAACAGGCCCCTCATCCCCAAGAAGGCGTCAGGCAGCGCGAGCCGCTGCCCAAGAAGGCCGCGGGAGACCCCGCCGCCTGAAAAGGATGACAGATAAGCCCAAAAACCGGCAGCCTGGAACCAGCCCTGGGGAAACCCCCACAGCGAATTCCTCTCTCCGTTTCCACAGGCTTATACGGTCATCCTTCCACTCCTTCCATGCAATTTGCACTGTAAGCATACCACGGGCCCCGCCCGGTGTCAACTCTTTTTTCCAGGGCGGGAGCGGGGGGTTATTTCTCCTCGGCCGCCTCGGAGAGCTCCTTTTTGTAGAGGTACTTCTCCACCTCTTCCACCATATTCTGGGGGATCTTCTTCTCCACAGGGAGCACCGCGGCGTTTGCCATCTCCTGGGTAAAGGCCAAGACGATCCGGGTGGTCTTCTCCAAGGCCTCGGCGGAGAGGAAAGAGAGGGTGTCGAACCGGTTGTGGATGTACGAGGCCCCCGGCGCGCCAAAGCGCACAAAGTTCACCCCGGGGACGCCGCAGTCGGCAAAGGGGATGGAGTCGCTGGAGTAGATGCCCTGCTTGGTCTCGGCGGCAAAGCCCCGGATCTTCACAAAGTACTCCAAGTAGTCCGCCAGCTTCTGCTCCGCCGTGGCGGGGATCCGGTCGGCGCCCAGCACAGGGCCGCCCACGTCCACGTTGATCATCAGCAGGTGATCCGAAAGCTCCTCCTTGTGGGCCTTCACATAGGCCCAGCTGCCCTCCAGGCCGATCTCCTCAGAGCCGTACCACATAAACTTCAGGGTGCGCTTGGGGGGATTCTCCGCAAAGTAGCGGAGCACCTCCATGTTGATGACGCTGCCCGCGCCGTTGTCGAACACGCCCTTGGAAAAGTCCACCGAGTCGTAGTGGGCCCCCAGGGAGAGGATCTCCTCCGGCCGCTCGGTGCCCAGCACCGTGGCCACCACGTTGTGGGAGGTGCGCTCCTCGGTGCGGCCCTTCAGCACCATGCGGGCCTTGCAGGCGCCCTTGCGCACCATGTCCATGGCGTCCAGCACCCGGGTGTGGACCATGGGCACGTTCCCAAAGGCCCGCAGGGTGCGGCGCAGTTTCCGGGTGGAGAGGTCGGTTTCCTCCCGCTTGTCCCGCAGCTCCCCTTCCATGGTGACAATGCCCGCCACCCCGGCCTTCCTCAGCCTTTTAAACAGGGGCACCCGCATAAAGCCGTTGACCAGCACAATCTTCCCCCGCACGTCCCACAAATCCACGTCGGTGGCGTTCTCCACATAGACAAACCCGGCTTCAAGGCCCCCCTCGGGGGTGTTCTCGGCGCACTGGTACCCGGTGACGGGCACCTCCGCCTGGAAGGGCTCCAAAATTTCCAGCTTGGCCTCCTCCACAATGCCCTGCTCGATCTCAAAGGGCTCGATGATGGCGGGCACGCCGATCCTGTCGCACTCCTCTTTTAAAATCTGGGCGGCCTTCTCCTCCTCGGGAGACCCGGCAATCCGGGTGAAGCCGATCTTTTGGAGCAGCTCAAACTCCCGCTTCCCACAAATTTCCATGGCAAAAATCCTCCTTTGCGTTTCCCTGTACAAAAAGCCCGGACAGCGCTGCCGCCGCCGGGCCTTTGCTTCCTTTAGTTATATCACTTTAACCGGGTGAAGTCAAGGGATTTGATAATCTGAGAGGCCAGCTCTCCCACGCCCGCGAAAAGGCGTTCGCCTTTCCACGAAGCTGCACCCTTCGCACGGGCAATCCTCACAAACGGGCACCCAGCGTTTTCCGCTGTTTCCATATCCAGCCTTTCGTCGCCTGCAAACAACAAGCTCCCCACGGGAACGTGAAATTCCCGGGCAATCCGATCCAAGCCCGCCGGGTGGGGTTTGCGAAAACCACACCGTTCCGAAGAAAGGTAATAATCCAGCTTTTCCGTCAAGTCCTGCATCCCTTCCCGGAACAGGGCGTCCGGCATGCCGGAAGGGAGGTTTGTCAGGCAAGCGATTTTATATCCCGCTCCTTTCAGCAGAGAAAGGGCGGGCATCGTGTCCTCATAGATTCTGGGCGACAGCTGCATCCCCTGGAAAAACTGGGCAATCACCTGGTCTACAGGCGGTTTTTTCCTCCAATGGCGGATGGCGTCCCCGAAGATTTTCTCTGGGGGAATTTCCTCTTTCCTGGGAAAATACCGGGGGTTATACCCTTTCAGCACCTCCACAGAGCGGGCAATCTCTTCCTCTGTCAGCTCCAAGGCAAAGGCAGTGTCAACAGCGGCCAAACCCTTGGGATAATACGCAAGCCAGGAAAGGGGCATCCCCTCATATTCCATCAAAGTCCCGCCTAAGTCGAATACGATGACTTTTTCCATAAGCACCCCTTTTGAGCTGCGCAGACCGTCCGCTCCCGGGGCTACCGCCCGTTGGGCGCATGCGCCCCGCTCGCTGCTTTCTTTCCACCGGCTGCGCCGGTTTCAGGCCGCGCCTTTTTGAAAAAAGGCGCCCCAAAAACTTTTACTTACCTCCACCTGGCCAAAGCGCGGGCATAAAAACTAGCGGCCCTCAGCCAGCTCCGCCGCCTTAAAGCGCCGTTCGCGACTAGTCCCGTCCGGTCACGGACCATTCCACGCCGTTTGGCGTATCCTTCATCACCACATGGCGGGCGGCCAGTTCATCCCGGATGGCGTCGGCGGTGGCCCAGTCCTTGGCCTTGCGGGCTTCGGCCCGCTTTGCGATGAGGGCCTCAATCTCCGCCGTCTCCTCGGGGGAGAGCTCCCGCCCGGCGGGCTTTTGGGCGGCCTTTTCCGCCGCCTCCAAAAGCCCTAAGGACAGCACCTGGTCAAAGTCGGCGATCAAATACCGCTTGGTGGCGTCGGTCAAATCGGCTTTCAGCACGTCGTAGAGGAC